>NZ_JAPSJA010000355.1 GCF_031178525.1 Microbacterium sp. | reverse complement strand
GCGGCAAGGTCGTGCAGCCGCGCGCGCCGATCGACGAGACCAGCTGGTGGGCACTGTTCGAAGACCCCGACGGCAACGTCATCGGGCTGTTCGAGGGGTCGATGCAGGACGGCTGAGGCGCGCGTCTGCCCTCAGCGCGACATGAGCTGGCGCTTCGAGCTGATCACGCCCGTGTCGAAGCCCGCGAGGTGCAGGCCTCCGTGGAATCGGGCGTGCTCGATCTTCACGCACCGATCCATCACGACCGTGAGCGCCGCGTCCTCGGCCGACGCCGCGGCGTCCTCGTTCCACGAGCCGAGCTGCAGCCACAGCGTCTTCGCCCCGACGGCGACGGCCTCCTGCGCGACATCCGGCAGATCCTCGTGCCGGCGGAAGACGTCGACGAGATCGGGCACCACGGGCAGATCGGCGAGGGAGGCGTACGCGGGGCGCCCCAGGATCGTCGTGGCTCGCGGGTTGACGAAGTACACGTCATACGGGGAGCTCGACAGCAGGTACGTCGCGACGAAGTAGCTGGCTCGCGCCGGGTTGTCGGAGGCGCCCACGATCGCGATCGACTTCGTGCGGCGCAGGATGTCATACCGGTCCTGCGCGCCCGGTCCCGTCCAGGTGCGGCCGGGGGCCGGCTCCTTCGCCCACGGCAGCTCGCACGCCACCAGTCCGCCCGCTGCCTCGCTCATCGGTTCACTCCCGTCGCCTGCGTGAGGGCCTGATCCAGGTCCCAGATGATGTCCTCCGCGTCCTCGAGCCCCACCGAGATGCGGATCAGATCGGCCGGCACCCCGGCGGCGACGAGCTGCTCGGGGGTGAGCTGCTGATGCGTCGTCGAGGCGGGGTGGATGACGAGCGTACGCGCGTCGCCGATGTTGGCGAGGTGGGATGCGAGGCGCACCGAGTCGATGAAGCTCTCGCCCGCCTCACGCGCGGCGGCCGCGCGCGCGTCTCCGTCGGAGAACTCCCCCGTCGGCTTGACGCCGAACGCGAAGACCGAGCCGGGGCCCAGCGGGAAGTACTGCCGCGCGCGCTCGTGGTGCGGATGCCCCTCGAGCCCGGCCCACGTGACGAACGACACGCGCGGATCCGTGGACAGCCACTCCGCGACGATCCGGGCGTTCGCGACGTGGCCGTCGATGCGCTGCGGCAGCGTCTCGACCCCCTGGAGCAGGTTGAACGCGGCCTGAGGGCTGAGCGCGGGGCCGATGTCGCGCAGCTGCTCGCTGCGCAGCTTGGTGAGGAATCCGTACTCGCCGAAGTTGTCCCACCAGCGGATGCCGCCGTACGACGGGACCGGCGCGGTCATGGTCGGGAACTTGCCGTTGCCCCAGTCAAACCGGCCGGCCTCGATCACGACGCCGCCGAGCGTCGTGCCATGGCCGCCGAGGAACTTCGTGACCGAGTGGATCACGATGTCCGCGCCGTGCTCGAGCGGTCGCGTCAGGTACGGCGTGGCGAGCGTGGCGTCGACCACGAGCGGCACGCCCGCCGCGTGGGCGACCTCGGCGAGCCCCGCGATGTCGGCGATCTCGCCTCCCGGGTTGCCGATCACCTCGGTGTAGACGACCTTCGTGTTCGGCGTGATCGCCGCCGCGAAGTCCGCGGGGTCGCTCGACGCGACGAACGTCGTGTCGACGCCGAAGCGGCGCAGCGTCACGTCGAGCTGCGTCACGGTGCCGCCGTACAGCTGCGCGGAGGCGACGACGTGGTCGCCGGCGCCGACGAGCGCGGCGAACGTGATGAACTCCGCGCTCATGCCGCTCGCGGTCGCCACCGCGCCGATGCCGCCCTCAAGCGAGGCCAGCCGCTCCTCAAGCGCTGCAACGGTCGGGTTGCCGATGCGCGAGTAGATGTTGCCGTACTTCTGCAGCGCGAACAGGTTCGCCGCATCCTTCGCGCCGTCGAAGACGAACGAGGACGTCTGGTAGATCGGCACGGCGCGTGCGCCCGTCGCCGCGTCCGGCGTGCCGCCGGCGTGCAGGGCGCGGGTGCGGAACCCGAAACGGTGCTCCTCGGTCATGACTTCTCCTTGTCTCGGGCGGCCTCCACCGCGGCGCGCACGCCGTCGACGGCCCAGGGGTTCTGCAGCGATGTGGTGTCGCCCAGCTCGTCACCCTGCCACAGCTGAGCCAGCAGCCGGCGCAGGATCTTGCCCGAGCGCGTCTTCGGCAGCTCCGGCACGAACACGATGTGCTTGGGCTTGGCGACGGGGCCGAT
>NZ_JAPSJA010000354.1 GCF_031178525.1 Microbacterium sp. | reverse complement strand
GATGTCGGGATCGCCGAACGCGAGCACCGCGACACCGCGGGCGCGCAGGGCCTCGACCACCGCGATCCCGCCGCGCGTGAGCTCCTGCGCGTCGTCGATCAGTACGACGCGCAGGTGCTCGAGGCCGGCGATCACGGCGCCCGTGCGCAGAGCATCGGCCGCCTCGGCGTACAGCTGCGAGACGTCGCGGTGCGCGGCGCGCATGCCGGCCAGCACCGCGCGGTAGTCGCGTACGAAGCCCGCGACGGCCGTCCAGGCGTTCACACCGAGCGACTCGAGCTCGTCGGGCTCCACGCCGAGCTCGACGAGCTCGCTGAGGAACGCGCGCAGCTCCGAGCGGAAGTCCTTCGACGCTCGCACGTGCGCCCCGAGATGCGCGGGCCAGCGGACGACGCCGTCGCGCTCGTCCTCCGCGTCGCCCGCCAGGATGTCCGCGACGATCCGATCCTGATCCGCGCCCGTCAGCAGCTTCGGCGGCGCGTCGCCGCGCCGCACCGCCTCTGCGCGCACGACCTGGAACGCGAAGGATCCGATCGATCGCGCCAGCGGCCCGGGGGTCGCGATCCGCACGCGCACGCCGAGCTCGTCACGCAGGCGCGTCGCCGACGCGCGCGTGGGCGTGAGCACCACGACCTCGTCGGCGGCGAGGCCCGCGTCGATCAGCCGAGCGACGCGCTCGACGAGCACGGCGGTCTTTCCCGTTCCGGGCGCGCCGACAACCGTGCCCGAGGTCTCGGGCGGCAGCGCGAGCACAGCCGCCTGTCCGGCGTCCCAGGCGGGTGAGGTCATGTCATCCACGCTAAGCGCGGCCGCCGACATCGCCCGTCTCCCCTGCCGCGGCGAGCACGGCTCGCGCGGCGCGGACGAGCTCGACGCCGTACGCCCGCCCATGACCTGCCGCATGCACCGCGAGCGGATGCAGCTGGTGCAGCGGCATGCGGTCGCGCCAGCCGCTCCGCAACGGGTGCTGCCGCCGATACCCCTCGAGGATCTCGTCGAGATGCGGCGTGCCGAACAGTGCGAGCATCGCGAGATCGGTCTCCCGGTGCCCGCCGTGCGCGGCCGGGTCGATCAGCACCACGCCCTCGGCCGAGAACAGCACGTTTCCCGCCCACAGGTCGCCGTGGATCCTCGCCGGCGGCTCGTCGTCGTCGAAGTCGCCCGCTGCGATCGGGAGGCACGCGCGGCGCACGAGCTCGGCCTCGTCGCTGTCGAGGTTCCCGGCCGCGACCGCGATGTCGACGAACGGCAGCACCCTGTCGCGCGCGTAGAACGCGCCCCAGCTTTCCTCGTGCGCGTACGCCTGCGGCCGGCGCCCGATGAACCCCGGCCCGCCCCACCCGTCGGGCGGGGCGCCGAAAGCGGCCGCGCCCGCATCGTGGGTGCGAGCTAGCGACGCGCCGAACCGGCGGGCCGCGTCCGCCGTGGGCCGGGTGGTCCCGACCCGCTCCAGCTCGATGCGTCCCGGCGACACGGACAGCACCCGTGCGATCCGAGCGCCACCCGCGCACGAGAGCCAGCGCAGTCCCGCCGCCTCCGACTCGAAGAACCCGTCCGGGGCGTGCGGATCCGACTTCACGATCGCCTCCGACATGGATCCAGTCTCGTCCCGTCGTCTTCCACGCCGGCGACGCGGCGCGCGCGTTCGCCCTCAGCGTTCAGCCGCCTGTCGTGTCGGCCGCCTGCCATAGAGTTGACGCACGGCCCGCTGAGGGCTTCTGGCGCGACGAAAGGCAGTCACCCGTGGACATCCGCATCGGCATCACCAACACCGGCCGCGAGCTCAGCTTCGAATCGTCGGACAGCGCCGAGGCCGTCAAGACCGCCATCGCCGCCGCCCTCGACAGCGGTCAGAGCCACCTGTCCTTCACGGACGTCAAGGGCAACTCCTACATCGTCCCGACCGCGAACCTCGCGTTCGTCGAGGTCGGCAGCGAGGAGACCCGCCGCGTCGGCTTCGTCGCCTGACGCCGTGTACATCCTGCTCGCGCTCGTCGCCGCTGTCGCGATCGGCGTCGGCATCCACTTCGCGCTGCCCCGCCGCACGACGCGCGGCGTCACGCTCGCTCCCTCGATCGCGGGTGCGGTGGCGGCGGTGGCGTACGGCATCTGCACGTGGACGGGCCTGGGCGAGGCGAATGCGCTGACGTGGCTGATCACGCTCGTCGTGGCCGCGGTCGTCTCGTGGTTCGGCACCGACGCGATCAGCCGTCTCCGCGC
>NZ_JAPSJA010000102.1 GCF_031178525.1 Microbacterium sp. | reverse complement strand
CCGGCCTTGTCGAGGCGCGCCATGCGGGCCTGAACGGTGTTGCGCGACAGGCGCAGACGCTCCGCGAGTGCCACGACCGTGGCGCGCGGGTCCTCGCTGAGCGCGGCAAGCAGCTCGAGGTCGACGTGATCCAGGGAAGCCATAGTGCGAGACATTAGCAGGATGGCGGAGGCGCCTTTGCGCATCCTGCTCACTCGTTATCGGATCGATTGCGCGGGGTGGCCCGAAGTCCCCGGACCGGCCGTGGGCGTTCCGATCAGGCGTCGTCGGTCTCGCGGATGAGCCGGCGTGTGGCGCGCTCGAGAGCGAGCTGGCGCTCATCGAACGAATCGAACGAGCGGCGCACCGTGCGAGCGATCGTGCGGCCCTCCTCGAACGCGGACACCACGCGCGGATCCACGTACGACGTGCGCGCCAGTGTGGGCGTGTTGCCGAGGAAGTCGGCCACCTCGCGCATCGCGTCGGTCACCACGCGACGACGACGCGTGACGCCGCCGCGGCCGGCGCGCTCGAGCTCGTCGGCGCCTGCGGCGATCTCCGCGGCGGCCAGCACGGTCGCGTGCCACGTGCGGAAGTCCTTCGCGGTCGCGTCCATGCCCGTGATCTCGCGCACGTACTCGTTCACCATGGCGGACGTCAGCGTGCGCCACGTGCCGTTGCGGCAGGCGAGCAGCGTCTCGGCCTCGTCGCGCCGGCGCCGCAGTGTCTCGACCGCGGCGGTGACGGGCTCGTCCTCGATCTCGATCCGGTGGTCCACGCCCGACTTGCCCGTGAACGCGAACACGAGCGCACGACCGTGTCGTGTGACGTGGTCGCGCCGCAGCGTCGTCAGTCCGAAGCTTCCGTTCGTGTCGGCGTACACGTCGTTCCCGATCCGGAAGCAGCCGAGATCGAGCAGTCGCACCGCGAGCGCGCACGCCCGCTCGAGCGGCATGCCGTCGAGCGCCAGATCGTCACGCACACGCTCCCGCGCCGCGCCGAGCGCGCGACCGAAGTCCAGCACACGGTCGAACTTGGCGGCGTCGCGACGCGTTCGCCACTCCGGGTGATAGAGGTACTGACGGCGGCCGGCGTCATCCGTTCCGACGGCCTGCAAGTGCCCGTTCGGATAGGGACAGATCCACACGTCCTTCCACGCGGGCGGGATCGCGAGCGACCGGATGCGCTCGACGTCCTCCGCGGCAAGGCGGCCGCCGGTCTCGTCCCGGTATGCGAAGCCGCGCCCGGTGGCGCGGCGCGTCCAGCCCGGCTGGGCGGGGGAGGAGCGTCGCAGGCGCACCATGGCGGGACCGGTCCGGGGCTGTTACGCCCCGGCCTCCGGGCTCACGAGCGACGCCGACTCGAGCGCGAGTCCGTCGGCCGTGAAGCGGAACACCGTCACGGACGCGTTCTCGACGCGCTCGCCCGGGCGCGGCAGCGCGCCATCCGTGGCGATCCGCAGGAGGGCGCGGATCACGCCGCCATGCGCCACCACGATCGTCGGCCGGCCGTCCGCGTCGGCCGCCACGTCGCCCAGCGCCTGCAGCGCGCGTTCCGCGAGATCCTGCACCGGCTCGCTGCCGGGGGCCTCGCCCGTCGGGTAGCGCTCGTGGAAGTCCGCGACGAGCGTGCCCTCGCCGACGCCGTAGTCACGCTCGACGAGTCCCTCATAGGTGTCAGGGGCGTCGAGTCCGAGTGCATCGGCGATGATCTGCGCCGTCTCCTTCGCACGCTGCAGCGTGCTGGACGCGATGCGCGTCCATCCGCCGTCACGGAGCGTCTCTGCTGCGAGCAGGGCCTGCGCGCGGCCCGTCTCGTTGAGGGGGATGTCGGTGCGGCCCTGGATCCGCAGCTCGAAGTTCCAGTCGGTCTGGCCGTGGCGGACGAGCGCGAGGAGAGTCACCTCTCGATCGTATGGGGTGTTCCTGAGGCGCGGCTCGGCGCCGGCGGTCAGCGGGCGGCGGGAAGGGCGCGAGCGAGTTCGCCGAGCACCTCGGTGGTGCCGGCCTCGACGCGCACCGTCGCGCGATTGTCGGCGCGCGTCTCGCCGCGATTGACGATCACGACGGGCATCTTGCGCCGACGCGCCCGCTCGACGAAGCGGATCCCGGAGTTCACGGCCAGCGACGATCCGGCGATCAGCAGGGCCTCGCTGCTGTACAGCAGCTGCTCGGCCTCGCGGAACTTCTCGGCAGGGATGAACTCGCCGAAGAAGACCACGTCGGGCTTGAGCATCCCGCCGCACACCGTGCACTCCGGGATCACGAAGTCCTCGGCCGACTCGGGCAGGACATCGCCATCCGGACCGAGACTGACGTTCTCCGGCACGGTGATCCAGGGGTTCGCCTGCTCGAGCCGGGCGGCGATGTCCCGACGGTCGAACACCTGGCCGCAGTGCGTGCAGAACACACGGCGCATCGTGCCGTGCAGTTCGACCACGCGGTGGCTGCCGGCGCGCAGGTGCAGTCCGTCGACGTTCTGCGTGATGACGCCCGTGGCGATCCCGTCGCGCTCGAGGGCGGCGAGCGCCTCGTGCCCGGCGTTCGGCGCGGCGGCCGTGAACGCCCGCCAGCCGAGATGCGACCCGACCCAGTACCGGCGGCGCGCGGCCTCGTCGCTCAGGAACGTCTGCGCGGTCATCGGCGTGCGGCGCGGGGCTCCCTGGCCGCGATAGTCGGGGATCCCCGAGTCGGTCGACACCCCGGCCCCGGTCAGCACGGCGACCCGTCGGCCCGCGAGCGCCTCGATCGCGCGGCCGAGAGCCGCGGTCGTGTGGTCGTCGAGGTGGGGCACGGGCACGCAGAGAGTCTAGGCAATGCTTGTTACGTGCAGACGCTTCCCATCGACGATCCGGGCGACCCGCGGCTCGCGGACTACCGCGACCTGACCGACGTCGCGCTGCGGCGCGTCCTCGAGCCCGAGGGCGGCCTGTACATGGCAGAGTCGGCGAAGGTGCTCGCGAGGGCCCTGGCCGCCGGTCACCGGCCGCGCTCCGTGCTGACGCAGGAGCGCTGGCTGCCCGAACTCGCGGAGGTGCTCGCCGGTCACGCGGACCTGCCCGTGTACGTCGTCCCGCCCGAGGTCGCCGAGGGCGTCACGGGCTACGCCGTGCACCGGGGCGTGCTCGCCGCGATGCACCGGCCGGAGCCGCCGGCGGTCGCCGACGTCCTGGCGGGCGCCCGGCTCGCGGTGATCCTGGAGGACATCGTCGACCACACGAACGTCGGGGCGGCGTTCCGCGCGGCGGCGGGCCTCGGAGCGGACGCCGTCCTCGTGACGCCGCGCTGCGCGGATCCGCTCTACCGGCGCAGCGTGCGCGTGAGCATGGGGACGGTGTTCCAGGTGCCGTGGACGCGCCTGCCCGAATGGCCCGAGGCGCGCGAACAGCTGCACGACGCGGGGTTCCACGTCGCCGCGCTCGCGCTCGCGGACGACGCCGTCTCCCTCGACGACTTCGCCGCGGACCCGCCCCAGCGGGTGGCGCTGCTGATGGGCGCCGAAGGCGACGGGCTGTCGCGACGCGCACTGGCGGCGGCCGACTCGGTCGTGACCATCCCGATGGCGGGCGGCGTCGACTCGCTCAACGTCGCGTCCGCCAGCGCCGTCGCGCTGTGGGCCGTGAGCCGCGGCCGGCGCGGCTGATCGGGCGAGCGGCTACCTTCCTCGCAGCGGGGAGGCCTCGGGGCGCTTGGCCGTGACGTTGTCGCCCGAGGACTGATGGCGCAGGCGGCGCAGCACCCACGGCACGAGGTGCGTGCGCGCCCACACCAGGTCGTGTGCGCGCGCCTCGCGCCACGTCGACGTCGGCAGCGGATCGGGCTTCATCGGCTGCAGGTCGTTGGGCACGTTCAGCGCTCTCAGCACCATGCGCGCGACCTCGTGGTGGCCGAGCGGGTTCATGTGCAGCCGGTCGTCGTCGAAGAACCGCATGTCCTGGATCGACTTGAGCGCCCACTGATCGGCGACGATGCAGTCGTACCTGTCGGCGATCGCGCGCAGGTTCTCGTTGTAGATCGCGATGCGGCCGCGCAGCGGACGGAACACGGGCGTGAACCGGGTGTCGATGCCCGTGAAGATCACGACGGTCGCGCCCTCGCTGCTCAGCCGCTCGACCGCGCTCTCGAACAGCGCCGCGACGTCGTCCGGATCGCCGCCCGGCCGGATCACGTCGTTGCCGCCCGCGCAGAAGGTCACGAGGTCGGGCTTGAGCGCCATGGCCGGCTCGACCTGCTCGTCGACGATCCTCCCGATCAGGCGCCCGCGCACGGCGAGGTTGGCGTACGCGAAGTCCGCGACCTGCCGGGACAGCACCTCGGCCACGCGGTCGGCCCAGCCGCGGTGTCCGCCGGGCGAGCCGGGCTCGGGGTCGCCGATCCCCTCCGTGAACGAGTCGCCGATCGCGACGAACCGGCGCCAGGGGTGCGGCTGCTCGTTCGCCACGAACGGGCTGCGGACGGCGTCGTCGGACATGGATCCTCCTGGGGTGGGAGCGCGAGCAGGGGGGACGGGGGCGGGATCGGACGGGAGCGGGACGCTCAGCAGACTACGCCGCACGGTGCACGCGCGAGGGCCCGGCGGAACGTCGGCAGGGGCCGTTACCCTGGAACCCCATGCTGTCACCGTCCTACCCGCAGAGAGCGCCCTGGGGCACCGCCGGCAAGCTGCGTGCCTGGCAGCAGGAGGCGCTCGACGCCTACTTCGAAGCGGGCAAGCGCGACTTCCTCGTGGCGGCCACGCCGGGCGCCGGAAAGACCACGTTCGCCCTGACGCTCGCGGGCGAGCTGCTGCGCACGCGCGAGGTCGACAGGATCATCGTGGTCGCGCCGACCGAGCATCTGAAGACGCAGTGGGCGGATGCGGCGGCGCGTGCGCACATCCGCCTCGATCCGGCCTTCCGCAACCACCACACGACGTTCTCGCGTCAGTATCACGGTGTCGTGGTGACGTACGCGCAGGTCGCGGTGAAGGCAGCCGTGCATCGCGCGCTGACCGAGGGCGGTCGCACCCTCGTGATCCTCGACGAGGTGCACCACGGCGGCGAGGCGCTGAGCTGGGGCGACGCCCTGCGCGAGGCGTACGGCCCCGCCCGGCGCCGCCTGCTGCTGAGCGGCACGCCCTTCCGCAGTGACGACGCCCCGATCCCGTTCGTGGAGTACGCGCCCGACGCACAGGGTCTGCGCACGTCGGTCACCGACTACGCGTACGGCTACGGCCGCGCGCTGGCCGACGGCGTCGTCCGGCCCGTGCTCTTCCACGTGTACTCGGGTCACATGAAGTGGCGCACGCGAGCCGGCGACGAGCTCGAGGCGCACCTCGGCCAGGACAACATCAAGGACATCACGTCGCAGGCCTGGCGCACCGCGCTCGACCCGCAGGGCGAGTGGATGTCCGCCGTGCTGAAATCGGCCGACGCGCGCCTGACGGAGATCCGCCAGCACGTGCCGGATGCCGGCGGCCTCGTGCTCGCGACCGATCAGACCGCCGCGCGCGCGTACGCGAAGCTGCTGCACTCGATCACGGGCCAGCGCGCGACCATCGTGCTGTCGGACGACACCGAGGCCTCGAAGCGCATCGAGCGCTTCTCGGAGAGCACGGATCGCTGGATGGTCGCGGTGCGCATGGTGTCGGAGGGTGTCGACGTGCCGCGCCTCGCCGTCGGCGTGTACGCGACGTCGTCTTCCACTCCGCTGTTCTTCGCGCAGGCGATCGGACGCTTCGTGCGCGCGCGGCGTCGCGGCGAGGCCGCCAGCGTGTTCCTGCCGCACGTGCCGACGCTGATGGCACTCGCGAACGAGATGGAGCGTCAGCGCGACCACGTGCTCGACCGCGGGGAGAAGGACGAGGACGGCCTCGACGACGCGCTGCTGGAGGCCGCCGAGCGCGAGGAGAAGGCCTCCGATGCCCTGACGGAGGAGGGCTCCTTCGAGGCGCTCGGCTCTGTCGCGCACTTCGATCGCGTCGTGTTCGACGGCAAGGAGTTCGGCCAGCTCGCCGTGCCCGGCACGGACGAGGAGCAGGAGTTCATCGGCCTTCCCGGACTGCTCGAGCCCGAGCACGTGCACGAGCTGCTCATGCAGCGCGTCGCACGGCAGTCCCGGCACCGTCAGGCCCGCGAGGCCCGCGAATCCGAGCTGGGCGACGAGCCGGTCACGACGCTGCCGCAGCCGCTTCACCGCACCCTTCGCGAGCAGCGCCAGCTGCTCAACAGCCTCGTCGGGGTGTATGCGCGCCAGACCGGCGAGCCGCACGGCATGATCCACGCCGATCTCCGCCGCCGCTGCGGCGGACCCGAGGTGTCCAAGGCGACGGTCGCCCAGCTGCAGGCGCGCATCGACGTGCTGCGCAAGCGCGTGCGGTCCTGAATCGACCGTGAGCGCCGACTACTCGTTCGAGAGCAGATGGGTCGTGCCGGCGTCGCCCGACCGCTGCTGGCGCGAGATCGAGCGCACCGTCACCGGGGCGGGCCGCGCCTGGTGGCCCGGTGTGCGGATCGAGCGTCCCGCCCGGGCGCTGACGCCCGGCGCGTCCGTCGGCCTCGCCGTGCGTGCACCGCTCGGCTATCGGCTGCGCTGCACGCTGCGGATCACCGCGCTGGATCCGGGCGTGCGGCTCGACGCCGACAGCACGGGCGATCTCGCGGGGCGCGGCGCGATCCGGTTGCGCCGATCCGACGAGGGCACCGAGATCGGCATCCTGTGGGACGTCACCGTGCAGCGCGCCTGGATGCGGCTGCTCAGCCCGGCGCTGCGACCTGTGTTCGCCGCGGCGCACGCGACGGTGATGCGGATGGGGGAGCGCGGGCTGCGTCGGGCTCTGGAGCGCGGCTCTTCGGGAATCCGAAATCCTGCCAATCCCGATCGCTGAGGCGGGCTCGCGGCCGACGGCTGGCTAGCGTGGAAGCATCCCTTCTTCCTTCCCTCCCTGGAGGTCTCTTGAGCGCGCCCGCAGCCACGTCCGCCGATCGTCGCCGGTGGGCGCAGTACCTCGCCGACGAACGGGCCGAGGCGAACGTCTATCGGCGGCTCGCCGCGACCAAGGAGGGCGAGACGCGCGCGATCCTGGAGCAGCTCGCGCTCGCCGAGGGGCGCCACGAGGCGCATTGGCTCGCGCTGCTCGGAGGCGAGCCCCCGCGGATGCCCCGCGCGAGCCTGCGCACGCGGATGCTCGGATGGATGGCCGGCCGGTTCGGCACGATCTTCGTGCTCGCACTGGCCCAGCAGGCCGAGGCGCGGTCGCCCTACGACGCGGAACGGTTCGCGACACCCGCGATGCGCGCAGACGAGAAGGTGCACCACGAGGTGGTGCGGGGTCTCGCCGCGCGTGGCCGACGCCGACTGTCCGGCACGTTCCGCGCCGCTGTGTTCGGCGCGAACGACGGACTCGTGTCGAACCTCGCGCTCGTGCTCGGCATCGGAGCGACCGGTGTCGCGCCTCAGGTCGTGCTGTTCAGCGGCGTCGCCGGTCTGCTGGCGGGTGCGCTCTCGATGGGGGCGGGCGAGTTCGTGTCCGTGCGGTCGCAGCGCGAGCTGCTGGATGCGACCGAGCCCGGGACCTACGGCGACGGAGCGCTGCCCGACCTCGACATCGACTCGAACGAGCTCGCGCTCGTCTATCGGGCACGCGGCATGGCGGAGGAGGAGGCCGGCGCCCGCGCCCGCAAGGCCATCGCCGAGGCGCACGCGGGCCGCGTGCCCGTGCGCACGGGGGCCATCGACCTGCACGAGGTGGTCGGCGGCGCCTGGCGCGCCGCCGGATCGAGCTTCCTGTTCTTCGCGAGCGGCGCGGTCATCCCCGTGCTGCCGTGGCTTCTCGGGCTCACGGGCGCGACGGCCGTCATCGTCGCGCTGATCCTCGTCGGCATCGCCCTGCTCGCCACGGGCGCGACGGTCGGCCTGCTCTCGGGCGCCTCACCGCTGAAGCGCGCGCTGCGCCAGCTCGCGATCGGCTACGGCGCCGCGGCGGTCACGTACGTCCTCGGCCTCGCCTTCGGCGTGACGCTCGGCTGAGCCGGCGGCCCCCGGCCGCGACGAGACGGCGGCGACGCGAGCGGGCGCGCGCGATGACGCCTGCCCGCGGCGTGGATGGTGCTCGGACGGGCCACCCGACGGACGCGCCCGGCCGCTGCCACGATTCGCCGGGCGGTTGTGCGCGTGGTAATGTTTCTCCTCGGTCGTGAAAGCGGCCACAGCCCCGGTCGCAAGGTCGGGCACCTGGTTGCGCGGGTGGCGGAATAGGTAGACGCGCTAGCTTGAGGTGCTAGTGCCCGTATAGGGCGTGGGGGTTCAAGTCCCCCCTCGCGCACAGCTCGAAGGCCCCGGAGAGATCCGGGGCCTTCGTCGTTCCCGGCGGAGGATGCGCGCGGGTTAGGTTTGAACGCATGTCGTCGCCTGAGCTGCCCGAGGTCGCCCGGATCGCGCGAGACCTGATCCGGATCGACACCACGAACTGGGGCGGCGGGCGCGCGAAGGGCGAGCGCGAGGCCGCCGAGTACGTCGGCGCGCACCTCGAGGGCCTCGGCCTCGAGCCGCAGTACTACGAGCCCATCGAGCGCCGCACGAACGTCGCGGCACGCGTGCCCGGCCGCAACCGCGACAAGCCCGCGCTCGTGCTGCACGGGCACCTCGACGTCGTTCCCGCGGTCGCGGACGACTGGTCGGTGGACCCGTTCGCCGGAGAGATCCGCGACGGCATGCTGTGGGGCCGGGGCGCGGTCGACATGAAGAACATGGACGCCATGATCCTCGGCGCGGTGGGGGAGCTGCTGCGCACCGGCGAGCAGCCCGAGCGCGACCTCGTGCTGGCGTTCTTCGCGGACGAGGAGAACGGCGGCGTCGAGGGATCCCAGCTCGTCGTGCGCGACCGTCCGGACTGGTTCACGGGCGCGACGGAGGCCATCAGCGAGGTCGGCGGCTATTCCATCCCGGTCGGCGACCGCAGCGCGTACCTCCTGCAGGTGGGGGAGAAGGCGCTGATGTGGGTCACGCTGGTCGCCCGAGG
>NZ_JAPSJA010000101.1 GCF_031178525.1 Microbacterium sp. | reverse complement strand
CCGACCTTCAGGGTCGTCATGCCGGCCTCGGTCTCGCGGTGCAGCGAGATCCTGTCCGTCTTCTGCAGGCCGAACGTCGCGTCGAACGACTGGATCCGGTTGCGGGCGATGGTGCCGTCCGACCACTTCAGCGCGGCCGCGCGGGCGTCTACCGGCAGGCTCTCGCCGCCGCCCGGGTGGACCGACGTGTTGTTGTCGGAGTACAGGCTGTTCGCGTACCAGACCAGCATGCCGTCTTGGTACGGGAAGTGCTCGACCCGGTCGGGCGAGGTCAGCGGCCAGCCGAAGTTGTACGGTCCGGTCCGCAGCGTCGCGTCGTAGCCCCCGTACACGCGGTTCTCCGCGATGTAGTAGTGGCTGTACGGCTGCAGGTAGCCGCCGTTCTGGAGACGCTCGAAGCCCTCGAGCGTCCAGTCGGTCGCGCCGTCGTCCGTGACGAGGGCGTCACCGACCGCGATCGCGTCGACCTGGAAACCGGGGTGCGTCTCCGCGACGTCGGTCCAGTAGCGGAAGCGCACCTGCGCGGTCTCACCCGCGAGCGCGGACAGATCGGCGGTGAGCGCGGTCCAGCCCTCGGACTCGCCCGTGATGCCGAAGCCCGCGTTCTGGTCGTTCGGGTCGTCCGTCGTCGACAGGTTCGTCTCGACCGGCGCCCAGGTGGCACCGCCGTCCGTCGTCGCCTCGAGGTACGCGTAGTCCCAGCCGGTCTCGATGTCGTACGACACCTGAGCCGTGAGTGCGCCGCCCTCGGGCACCGTGAACTCGGGGCTCGTGGCCGTGACGTCGAGGTTGTCACCCGAACCGGAGTACAGGTGCTGCGTCCCCTCGAACGCGTCGCCCACCTCGATGAACTGCTCGCCGTCCGGCAGGTCGACGATCGCGGCCTGCGCTCCGCGCGTGTTCGCGTGGAAGGACGGCCCCAGGTTCACGGTGCCGTCGGCCTCCGCCTCGACGACCTCGTAGTCGAGCCAGCCGAGGAACAGCTTCTCGCTGGGCCCCATGTGGTTCGGCGTGGTGCCGATCGAGCCGTCGCCGTGGCCGAGCCACGAGCCCGAGCTCATCAGCGTCCAGTATGCGGAGCCGTTGTCGCCGCCCGCCGTGTCGTAGAAGTCGGGCAGACCGAGGTCGTGACCGAACTCGTGCGCGAACACGCCGAGGCCGCCGTTCTCCGGCTCGGTCGTGTAGTCGCGGATCCACACGTCGGAATCGCCGATCTGCACGCCGCCGAGCGGGAGGTACTGCGACGGGCCCCACTCGCCGAGGCCGGCCTGTCCGGCGGCCCAGCGGTGCGACCAGATGGCGTCCGCCGGAGCACCGGCCTCCTCGCCCTCGCCGGAGTGGACCGCCTGGAAGTGGTCGATGTAGCCGTCGGGTTCATTGATGATCCCGTCGCCGTCCATGTCGTAGCGGTCCCAGATGTCGTACGAGTTGAGCTCGGCGACGATCTCGTCCTTGGTCCTGCCGGCCGCGATCTGCGCGTCGTACCAGGCGTCGCCCGTGTCCTGGATGAACTGCGTCATCTGGGCCTGGGTCTCGCCCTGATCCTCGCCCGTCTCCGGGTCGATGTAGTTCGAGCCGTAGGAGGCGGCGGTGTCGGGCAGCTGCACCCAGTCGCTCACGGCGCCCTCGACCGCGAAGCGGCCGGAGGACATCTCGTCGTAGACGTCCTTGAACGACTCGCCCTCGCCGAAGAACATGTCCTCGAAGTGCGCCTTCGAGAAGTCCGGAACCCAGTACGTCGAGTTGTCTTCGGCGTCGGGCTCGGGGATCTGATTGTGCGCCTGGTCGCTGAACTCCGCGAGGATCGTGAAGAGCTGGGCGGTCTCGGCGGTGCCGTACTCGACGTACTCGCCGGGCTTGAGTTCGACGACGCGGCTTTCGTGCCGGTCCTTGCCGCGGGTCTTGACCTTCGCGTCGCCGGTCGCGACGAGCTCGGCGGCGCGCTGCTTGGTCGCGCTGCGCTTCTCTGCCAGCGCGTCGGGCCGGTTGTGACGGTGCTCGTCGACCGTCGCCTGGTCGTGGTTCTCGACGTCGGGCGCGGGCGCTGCCGACGCCGCGGTCGGCACGAGAAGCGATCCGCTCAGCAGTATCGCCGCTGTGCCGATCGCGCAGCTGGTGCGTCTTTTCACTGTTCCTCCGGGGATAGAACCGAGCGGCGGCCGGACGGTCACCGCTCGGGCCGCGCGTGGCTCGTGCCCGAGAGCACCGGTGGGGACGCGCGACCGATCCCAGAAGTGTCACAGTTTTCTCGTTTCGGAGGTATGAACCTTCCCGCTCACCACAGCGGGATGGGGAGTGCTCCCCATCCCGCTTGCCAAACCGCGATCGTGGTGTCAGCAGGCGTGATGCCGGCCGCGGCGGTCGGAGCCTTCCGGTCCGAAGCCGTGATGGTCCGCGTGGTGATGCGCGCGTCGGTGCGGGTGCGCAGGCCGGAAGCCGCCTCGTCCGTGGCCGCGCCGACCGAAGCCGAGGCTCGGGAAGCCGCGGTCGTCGAGTTCTTCGCCCTCGAGGTCGTGGCGACCGAGGCTTCGGCCTCCGACGCGGTGGCCGAGACCGTGGCGGGGGTGCCGGGGCCCTCGGGCGCGCGATCCGAAGGCGTGCACCTCGTGCTCGTCGCCCAGTTCGCGTGCGATCGCCTCCAGCGTGCGGACCGTGACCTCGAGGTCCTCGGCGGGAATCGCGGCCTCGATCCGGTGGCGCACGCCACGCCCGCCGTAGGCGCGCTCGCGGGCGATGAGCCCCTCGGCCGCTCGCAGCCAGAAGCGCAGGCGGCGTCCTCCGTTGCTGCCGATCGTGTCGTCGTGCGGGGCTCGGTCGGCGGTGTCGTCGATGTCGTTCTCCATGGTGCTCCTTCAAATGTATGTCTTAACGCATGTATATGCAGGATGACATGCATTCGAGATGCATGTCAAGACACATGTACGTTTGACGCGTGACCGAGAGTCGTGACCCCGTCGCTCAGATCGCCGAAGCCCTCGCGCGACTGCGGGGTGCCGGCCGCCTCGGAGCGCCGCCCTGGGCCGGCCGCTCTCCATGGGACGCCGGATCGCACGCGGGGCACCACCGCGGTGGTTCCGAGCGCCACGGGCACGGCGGCCCGTTCGGCGGCCCTCCGCACGGAGGTCCGCTCGGCCGGGGCGCCGCGCGCCTGCGGCTGCTCGAGGAGCTGGCGGGTGCCGAGGGCCCGAGGTCGGTCGGTGCGCTCGCCGCAGCCCTCGGCGTCGATCAGCCGCGTGCCAGCCGGCTCGTGCAGGCCGCGGTCGAGATGGGGCTCGCGCGGCGCGAGGCGGATCCGTCGGATGCCCGTCGCACCCTCGTCGCGCTCACGGAGCAGGGGCGCGCGATCGTGGACCGCAGCCGCGGTGCGCGATCCGATGCGGTCTCACGGGCGCTCGACGGCTTCAGCCCCGCCGAGCGCGATCAGCTCGCGGCGCTCCTGACCCGTCTCGCCGACGCGTGGCCGCGATGATCCCGATGCCGCTCAGGCGCGCACGTGCGGCGGCAGCTTGACGAACAGCAGCAGGATCAGGCCGATCAGCAGGATGGCGGCGATGCCCAGCACGCCGTAGACGATGCCTCCGAACCAGGCGAGGAACAGCGACCAGGCGAGGGGCGACAGGAACGACGCCACGCGGCCGGTCGTTGCGTAGAGGCCGAAGATCTCGCCCTGCATGCTCGGAGGCGTGAGGCGCGTGAGCAGCCCGCGACTGGCGGCCTGCGCCGGACCGACGAACGCGCACAGCAGCAGCCCGCAGATCCAGAACACGATCGACCCGAGGTCCCGGAGCAGGAACACGACGAACGCCATCGCGACCAGGCCCGTGAGCGCGATCACGATGAGCCGGCGCGGACCGATCGCATCGTCTATCCGGCCAGCGAGGAGCGTCGAGACGCCGGCGACGAGGTTGGCCGCCAAGCCGAACACGATCACCTCGAGGAACGAGAAGCCGAATCCCTGCGCCGCGAGCACCGCGCCGAACGCGAACACGCCGGCGAGGCCGTCGCGGTACACGGCCGCCGCGAGCAGGAACCAGAAGGTGGGCCGGTTCGTGCGGAACAGCCCGACGAGGTTGCGGGCCAGCACGACGTAGGCGCGGAAGAAGCCGACCTTCTCCGACTCCGCATAGGCGGGGGACTCGGGCACGTTCCGGAACATCGGGATGGAGAACACCAGCGTCCAGACGGCGCACACCACCGCGACCAGCTTGTAGGCGAGCGGGTTGTCCTGTCCCAGGCCGAACAGCACGGGGATGCACACGACGAGCGCGACGACGCCGCCGATGTAGCCCAGGCCCCAGCCGAGACCCGACACGCGGCCCACGGTGGCGGGGGTGGACACCTCGGAGAGCATCGCGTAGTAGCTGACGTTGCCGATCTCGGCCACCACCGCGCCGATCGCGACCGCGAGCGCGCCGAACCAGAAGTACTTCGGGTCGGCCTCGACGAAGAACAGCGCGAACTGCACGAGGGCGATCGCGATCGTTGCGCCGACGAGCCACTTCTTCTTGCTGCCGCGGGCGTCGGCCTGCTGGCCGAGCACCGGGGCGAGGAGCAGGATCAGGATGCCCGCCGCGAAGTTCGCCCAGCCCCACCATTCGGACAGGTCCGTGAGGCCCTGGCAGTAGGCGCTGTCCAGGTACTGCCCTTCGTTGCAGTTCATGTACGTGCCGTCGGCGAGCAGGCCCGATTCGCGCACCGCGGGATCCAGGAACTGACGCGACGTCAGGTACAGCGCGATCCAGACGAACGTCAGGATGACCGTGTTGAACGGCTGCATCGCCCAGTCCCACATCGCCCACGACGCGACGACCCTGCGCGAGGTTCGCTCGCCGTCGACGCCCCGGCCGATGGGCCCGAGGGTGCCCGTGCGGGCCGCGGTAGGCGGGGTGATGTGGGGCGAGTCGGCCTCGGGCGTCATGCCACGAGAGTAGGGCCGGCCGGTGAACAACCGGTGCTCCGCCACGGGGACGGCCTCCTCGCAAAGTTGAGCCGATTCATATCAAGTTCTCTTTGACACGGATCGGCGCCCGACATATCCTTGAGTCAGCGCGGCTCAAGTCGCGCGAGAGCTTGACTCATCGTCCAGCAGAAGGAGCAGAACATGGCACGTGCTGTGGGTATCGACCTCGGAACGACAAACTCGGTCGTCAGCGTCCTCGAGGGCGGTGAGCCGAAGGTCATCGCCAACGCCGAGGGCTTCCGCACGACCCCCTCGGTCGTCGCGTTCACGAAGGACGGCGAGGTGCTGGTCGGCGAGACCGCCAAGCGCCAGGCCGTCACCAACGTCGACCGCACGATCGCGTCGGTCAAGCGCCACATCGGCACCGACTGGTCGTTCGACGTCGACGGCAAGAAGTACACGCCGCAGGAGATCTCGGCGCGCATCCTCATGAAGCTCAAGCGCGACGCCGAGCAGTACCTCGGCGACACGGTGACCGACGCGGTCATCACTGTTCCCGCGTACTTCAACGACGCCGAGCGCCAGGCGACCAAGGACGCGGGCGAGATCGCCGGCCTCAACGTGCTGCGCATCATCAACGAGCCCACCGCCGCGGCCCTCGCGTACGGCCTCGACAAGGGCAAGGAGGACGAGCTCATCCTGGTCTTCGACCTCGGTGGCGGCACGTTTGACGTGTCCCTCCTCGAGGTGGGCAAGGACGACGACTTCTCGACGATCCAGGTCCGCGCCACGGCCGGTGACAACCGCCTCGGCGGCGACGACTGGGACCAGCGCATCGTCGACCACCTGATCAAGCAGTTCAAGGACACGAGCGGCGTCGACGTCTCGGGCGACAAGATCGCCCTGCAGCGCCTCAAGGAGGCCGCTGAGCAGGCGAAGAAGGAGCTGTCGAGCTCGACCTCGACGTCGATCAACCTGCCGTACCTGTCGCTCACCGAGTCGGGCCCCGTCTCGCTGTCCGAGACCCTCACGCGCGCGAAGTTCGAGGAGCTCACGAAGGACCTCCTCGAGCGCACGGTCAAGCCGTTCGAGGACGTCATCCGCGAGGCCGGCATCAAGGTCTCCGACATCGCCCACGTCGTGCTCGTCGGCGGTTCGACCCGCATGCCCGCGGTGTCGGAGCTCGTCAAGCGCGAGACCGGCAAGGAGCCCAACAAGGGCGTGAACCCTGACGAGGTCGTCGCCGTCGGCGCCGCCCTGCAGGCCGGCGTCCTCAAGGGCGAGCGCAAGGACGTCCTTCTGATCGACGTGACGCCCCTGAGCCTCGGCATCGAGACCAAGGGCGGGATCATGACCAAGCTCATCGAGCGCAACACGGCCATCCCGACCAAGCGCAGCGAGACCTTCACGACGGCGGACGACAACCAGCCGTCGGTGTCGATCCAGGTGTTCCAGGGCGAGCGCGAGTTCACGCGCGACAACAAGCCGCTCGGCACGTTCGACCTGACCGACATCGCACCCGCGCCGCGCGGCGTGCCGCAGATCGAGGTCACGTTCGACATCGACGCGAACGGCATCGTGCACGTGTCCGCCAAGGACAAGGGCACCGGCAAGGAGCAGTCGATGACCATCACGGGCGGCTCTTCGCTGCCGAAGGACGACATCGAGCGCATGGTGCGCGAGGCCGAGGAGCACGCGGCGGAGGACAAGAAGCGCCGCGAGGCCGCCGAGGTCCGCAACCAGGCCGAGACGCTGTCCTACTCGATCGAGAAGCTCATCAAGGACAACGAGGACAAGCTGCCCGCCGACGTCAAGGAGTCGGTGCAGGCGGATGTCGACGAGCTCAAGAAGGCCCTCGCCGGCGACGACGACGAGGCCGTGAAGACCGCGTTCGACAAGCTGAACCAGAGCCAGACCAAGCTGGGCGAGGCGATCTACTCGCAGGCGCAGGCCGAGCAGGCCGCCCCCGCGGGCGACGCGCCGACCGGTGACCAGAACGCCGCCTCCGACGACGACGTGATCGACGCCGAGGTGGTCGAGGACGACGAGGACAAGAAGAGCTGATGAGCGACAAGGACTTCGAACAGCCCGCGAACGACGACGGCGACGAGGTCCAGCCTGGGGCCGAGGGGGCGGGTGCGCACGACGCGACCGCCCCCGAGGCGCAGGAGGGGACCGCCGAGCAGGGCGCTCAGGACCAGGACGCGCCGGTCGCCGACGAGGACGCCGCCAACACCGCGGACGGCCCCGGCGGAGCCGCGCAGGGCGAGCCCGAGCTCACGGTCGACGACATCCTCAACATGGGGCAGTCGGACGAGGCCGCCGAGCACGACAAGGGCGACCCCGAGACGCAGCTGCTGCACGATCTGAAGCGCCTGCAGGCGGAGTACGCCAACTACCGCCGGCGCACGGAGGAGCAGCGCCACATCGAGATCGCGCGCGCCAAGGGCGAGGCCGTGAAGGGCCTCATCCCGGTGCTGGATGATCTCGACCGCGCCGACAAGCACGGCGATCTCGCCGAGGGCACCCCCTTCGCCGCGATCGCGGAGAAGGTGCGCGGCGTGGCCGAGCGCATGGGCCTCGTCGCCTACGGCGCGGCGGGCGACACGTTCGATCCGCAGCAGCACGAGGCGATCTTCCAGCAGCCCGTCCCCGGCGCCACGGAGACCACGATCCTCGAGGTCGTCGAGCTCGGCTACCGGCTCGGCGACATCGAGTTGCGCGCCGCGAAGGTCGTCGTCGCGGTCCCGGCCGAGTAAGGGGACCAGATGGCCAGTCAGGACTGGTTCGAGAAGGACTTCTACAAGGTCCTGGGTGTGTCGAAGGACGTCTCCGCGTCCGACCTGAAGAAGACCTACCGCAAGCTCGCACGGCAGTATCACCCGGACTCGAATCCGGGCGATGCGGCCGCCGAGGCGAAGTTCAAGGAGATCAGCGAGGCGTACGGCGTGCTGTCCGACCCGAAGCAGCGCGAGGAGTACGACCAGCTCCGCGCGATGGGCTCGGGCGCGCGCTTCACGGCGGGCGGGGGCACGGCGGGCGGCTTCGACGACGTCTTCAGCGCCTTCACGCAGAACCGCGGATCCGCGCAGGACTTCGACGACATCTTCGCGATGTTCAACCAGGGCGGCGGTGGGGGCCGCTTCGGCTCGGGCGGCTTCGGGCGCCCGAGCGGCGGCTTCCGCGGGTTCGGCGGGCCTCAGAAGGGCGCGGATGTGCGCGCCCGCACGACCATCGACTTCGTCACCGCGGCGAAGGGCGAGACGATCTCGCTGCAGAGCGAGGACGGCAAGCCGTTCAAGATCAAGGTTCCCGCCGGCGTGGCCGATGGGCAGAAGATCCGCCTGCGCGGCAAGGGACGGCCGTCGCCGGACGGCGGCGAGGCCGGCGACATCGTCGTGGAGATCTCGGTGCGGCCGCACCCCGTCTTCACGCGCGAGGGCCTGAACCTGCGCGTGATCGTGCCCGTGACGTTCGCCGAGGCGGCGCTCGGCGCGACGATCGAGGTGCCGACGCTGGGCGGTGATCCGGTCAAGCTGCGCGTCGCACCCGGCACGCCGTCGGGTCGCGTGCTGCGCGTCAAGGGCCGCGGCATCGCGTCGCAGAAGGGCACGGGCGATCTGCTCGCCGAGGTGCAGGTCGTCGTGCCCGCGCACCTGGACGACGACGCCCGCGAGGCGCTCGCGCGCTTCGTCGAGGTGGGGCCGCAGGGGAACCCGCGCGCCGAACTGATGGACAAGGCGTCCTCGTGATGCCGGCTGTCCAGAGGAGGAGCGGAGCGGCCGCGCCGACACGGGGCGGCGTCTTCCGGGGGCGGCACCGCGTTTCGACGCGCTTCGCTCGCTCGACCGACGGATAGTGGGACAGACGGGAAGAGCTGAGGAGCTGCGGATGAGCGACTCGTACGAGATCGACGAGGACGCGCCTGTCTTCGCGATCGCTGTCGCGGCCGAGCTGGCGGGGATGCACCCGCAGACCCTGCGGCAGTACGACCGGATCGGGCTCGTCGTCCCGGGGCGCACCCCGGGTGGATCGCGCCGCTACTCCGCCCGCAACATCGCGCAGCTGCGCGAGGTGGCGCGTCTGTCGGGCGAGGGCGTGAGCCTTG
>NZ_JAPSJA010000353.1 GCF_031178525.1 Microbacterium sp. | reverse complement strand
GCAGAACACCCCGCCGGCCTATGTCGCCGCCCTGCTGTGTGCGCATATCCACCGTGGATTCCGGCGCGACGACGAGGAAGGGGATCCCGGCGTGCTTCGCGGCGAGTGCGAGGGAGAACGAGCCGATCTTGTTGGCGGTGTCGCCGTTGGCGGCGATCCTATCCGCGCCGATCACCACGACGTCGGCGATTCCACGCGAGAGCATGAACGGACCGGCGGAGTCGACTATGAGGCGGAAGGGGGCGCCCATCTGCGTCAGCTCCCACGCGGTGAGCCGGGCTCCCTGCAGAAGCGGGCGTGTCTCGAGCGGGTAGGCCTCCTCGAGGCGGCCGCGTTCGAAGATTGTCTGAACGACGCCGAGCGCGGTGCCCCGCTCGACGGCCGCGAGCCCTCCCGTGTTGCAAATGGTGACGACGCGCAGCTTCTCCTTGCCAGGAACGAGCTCATCGATGAGATCGGCGCCGTAGAGGCCCATTGAGGTGCAGGCGGCGATGTCCTCGTCGCGGATACGCAGCGCTTCCTCGAGCACGGCCTCGCTTCCGCCCCCGAGCGCGTCGAGAGCGCGGTCCACGCCCCAGGAGAGATTCACCGCGGTGGGCCGCGCCCCGCGCAGCCGGTGGGCGTCCTCGCGGAGGCGGGTCTCGTCGCGCTCCCCCTGCGCGATGAGCGCCACGCCCAATGCACCGGCGACCCCGAGCGCCGGCGCGCCGCGCACGGCGAGCCGCTGGATGGCGTCGATCAACTCAGCGACGTCGGTGATGCGCAGCACGACCACATTCTGCGGCAGGAGGGTCTGATCGATGAGCTCGATCGCGCCGTCCACCCAGTCGATTGTCCTCAACGTGAACTCTCCTTCGAGACGTCAAACAACTCAGCCTCGGTGGAGACTATGTGGATCCACGCCAGCGTGTCAAGACTCTGGGCACGAATCCGCCAGTTCCGCGGCGCCCCGGCCCATCGCTGACAAGACGCTCGGGGAGGCGTCTTGCCTTTGTTGTTATACAACCAATCTTTCCAAGAGACGTCAGTGGTCCTATGCTGCACAGCATGACTCCCGAAATGTGGTGGACGACATTCGGCTGGCTCGGCAGCGCTCTCGTCGTCTTCTCGCTCGTGCAGACGAACATCGTCGGGCTGCGCATCTTCAACCTCATCGGTTGCGTACTGGCCGTCATATACAACACGCCCCTGGCCATCTGGCCCAGCGTCGGACTC
Organism: Microbacterium sp.; assembly: GCF_031178525.1. Lineage (GTDB taxonomy): Bacteria > Actinomycetota > Actinomycetes > Actinomycetales > Microbacteriaceae > Microbacterium. The sequence goes on along the minus strand of NZ_JAPSJA010000353.1, from coordinate 1,026 downwards.
AACGGCGCGATCGTGATCATTAACGCGGTGCACCTTGTCAAACTGCGGCGTCAGCGGGTTCTCGCAGAGTCAGAGAGGGCACCACGGGTGTCAACGAGTACACAGGGTTCCCGCATCAGCCCGTGTACAGATCGCGGCGTCCTGACCGTCGAGGCCGCGCCTAGCGATGTTCTCGTCGGCTCACTGCTCGCGCAGCGCCGCGACGAGGTCGAGCGCCGAGGCGGTGCGCCGCTGTATTGCCTCCTCGCAGAAGCCACTGCAGTGCGTTTCGCCTTCGATGGAGATATCCTCCAGGAGTGCACGCTGCTGCTGCCCGCTGGGGAGCGCTCCGTCTACGGAGCGAGCAGGTTGAAGACGCGCTAAGGCGCTCTCGAGGTCTCGACACCTAGCTACCCCGGGCCCGACCGGACCGCCCTCTCTGCTACACGAAGAACGCTTCCTGGATCGCGCCGTGGCGCGAATTCGCCGGACGCGGCCCCGACCCGTCAACGGACACCGAGGAGCCAGCATGAACACCCTCGACACGACGACCACTGCAAAGCCGGTGTGCGTCGTCGACGGTGTCGGCCACCGGTACGGGAAGCGGCCCGCGCTCAACGACATGTCATTCGACCTCGAACCCGGCCACGTCATCGGCCTGGTCGGAGCGAACGGGAGCGGCAAGTCCACCCTCCTGCGCATCCTCGCCGGAGTACAGCGCCCCACGACCGGAATGATCCACCAGTTCGACATCGACCGCGGCATCCTGAACCGTCCCAGGTTTGATGCCGGATCCTTTTGAGTTGATTGGATGTCATCATGCCGAAGAAGATCGATCCTGCGCTGCGTGAGCGCGCTGTCCGGCTTGTGCGCGAGCACCGGGCCGAGTACCCCTCGACCGCGAGGGCCATCGCCGCCGTCGCCCGCCAGGAAGGCATCGGTGCGGAATCGCTGCGCCGGTGGGTCGTGCAAGCCGATATCGACGCCGGCGACCGTGACGGGCAGACCAGCGAGGAGCACGCGGAGATCCGCCGGCTGAAGGCCGAG
>NZ_JAPSJA010000352.1 GCF_031178525.1 Microbacterium sp. | reverse complement strand
GCCATGGCGCCGGCGGCGCGGGGCGCGGCATCTACGAGGTCCGACGTGTCGGCTCCCGAGGTCGTGCGGATCTTGGGGATGACGCCGGGCTTGGGAAGCAGGGCCACCACGACGGCGAGCACGGGCAGAGACAGGATGGCCGTGGCCACGAGAGCCGCCGAGGCGTAGCCCGCGTAGGCGAGCACGAACTGTCCCGCAAGAAGACCGACCCCGCTCAGGAGGCCCACCGCGACGCCGGCGAGCGCCGTCCACCAGGCGAGGCGGGCGTCGGGGGTGCCGGACTGGCGAGGCGGGGCGTTCAGCACCGCGTGATCCAGGGACATGAGCGGAGGCTATCCGCGGGCGGTGCATCTGTCGATGGATGCCCGGGGAGGCGCGGCCTTGGCGGCATTCGGGTGCTTCGTCGCCGCTCGCAGGGTCGCTTCGCTCAGCGATCGGCGTGGGGCGGGAGGTCAGGGGCGCTCACGCCCAGGCAGGAGGGACGACAATGGAGGAATGAGCAGCACACCCGAGCGATCCATCGACCACGCCAAGGAGGGTCGGGCCGTGCAGTTCGCCTCGATCGAGGAGGCGTTCGTGCGTTACGGCACGCCCGTCGGCAACCTCGAGCTGCTGCGCAACATCGCCCGAGGCGTCAACGCGTCGGCGGTCGTCGGCTTCCGCACCTACTTCAAGCTCGAGCGCAGCGCCGGCGGCCCCGCGCTCGAGGTGCACGACGGCTACACGACGGGGTTCCGCTCGGAGACGGACGCGGAGCGACTGGCGGGCGACCGTCCGCGCTGGCCCAGCCGCCGATTCCGCGGCGCATGGGGCATCACGCACTACGAGACCCGCGAGCGCCCGCTCGCCGACCGCGCGAAGAAGCGCGCTTCGGCGGCGCCGCGCGTAGCCTCCGGCCCCGCGGCTCCGCGCTCGGGCGCGACCGAGCCGCGCGAGGGGCAGATCTGCATGAGCTGCTTCATGCAGATGCCGCTCACCGGGGTCTGCCCGAACTGCGGGTGACCTGAGCGGGTGTCAAGCCGCGTGCGGATCCCCCGGTCTCCTGCGAGCATCGAGGCTCCGACGAACGAAGGAGCAGGATGACCGACCTCCGCATCGCCGTGATCCTCGGCACCACCCGTCCCGGGCGCAACGGCAAGGCCGTCGCCGACTGGGTGATGGAACAGGCCGCCGGCCGCCCCGCGACGTACGAGCTCATCGACCTCGCCGACCATGAGCTGCCGCTGCTCGACGAGCCCATCCCGCCGTCGCAGGGGCAGTACCAGAACGAGCACACGAAGCGGTGGGCCGAGCTGATCGCGCAGTACGACGGCTACGTGTTCATCACGCCCGAGTACAACCGGTCGACATCCGGCGCCCTGAAGAACGCGATCGACTACCTGTACGCGGAGTGGAACGACAAGGCCGCCGGGTTCGTCGGATACGGATCCATCGGCGGCGCCCGCGCGATCGAGCACCTGCGCGGGATGTGCGGAGAGCTGCAGATCGCCGACGTCCGCACGGCGGTGAACTTCCTGCTCGCGACCGACTTCGTGAACTACCGCGAATTCACGCCCGGCGACCACCACCCGCCGATCGCCCAGGACATGTTCGCGCAGGTCGAGCGCTGGGCCGGAGCGCTCAAGCCGCTGCGCGGATGAGACGGGCCGCGGCGCCGCACGGACGCGGGGATCTGCACGGATCCGGATCGCGGGGCGCCGGGACCTCCGGAGCCGCGCGGATGTCCGGATCGGCGCCGGTCGCGTCGACGGCGGGTAGCGTCGGAGGGGTGAGGGACGGAGTGCGCAGCGCGCGAGACGAGCTCGGTGCGCTCGTGGGAACCGACCTTCCTCTGCTTGCCGACATGCCACGGGCCGCGTCGCCCCGTGCGGCAGCCGTGCTGCTGCTGTTCGGACGACTGGACTCGTCTCCCGCCGAGACGCCGGATGCCGCCGTCTCGCGCGATCTCGACGTGCTCTTGCTGGCACGCGCGGCGACGCTGCGCGCACACCCGGGTCAGGTGGCGTTTCCGGGTGGTCGCGTGGATCCCGGCGACCGCGACGCGGTCGCAGCCGCGCTGCGCGAGGCGCAGGAGGAGACGGGACTGGATCCCTCGGGTGTGGACGTGCTCGGCACCCTGCCGGAGGTGCCGCTCGCGTTCTCACGACACCTCGTGACGCCCGTGCTCGGGTGGTGGCGCGAACCGTCGCCCGTGCGGGTCGTCGACGTGGGGGAGTCATCCGCCGTCTTCCGCGCGCCCGT
>NZ_JAPSJA010000100.1 GCF_031178525.1 Microbacterium sp. | reverse complement strand
GGTGTCGCGAGGCCACGTGCGACCGCGGCGGACGCGACGATGGATCCGAACGAGTGGCCGAGGACGACGCTGTCCGGGGCGACCGCGGCGTGGAAGGCGTCCAGCCAGTCGGCATAGGCGTCGATGTCATGGCGACGCTCCGGCAGCGGCGCCGTCTCGCCGAAGCCCGGCAGGTCGGGCATGATGACGCGCACTCCGGGCAGATGCGCCACGACCGGCTCGAGGCCGTGGTGCTCGCCGCGGAAGCCGTGCACGGCCACGATCGTCACGGCCGCGTCGTCGGGACCGTACGTCCAGTAGGCGGTGCGGCCGCCGAGGACGTCGACGTCGCGGCGGACGACGGGGATCTCGGACAGCTGAGCGGAGTAGGGCGACGCGACGGGCACGGATCGAGTCTACGGAGCCGCGTCTCAGGCTCCGCCGGGGTGGCTCCCGCGCGATGTCGGCACCGCGCCCTACGGTGTGGTTCATGACGAGGTCGTGGCCGGATCCGCCCCCGCTGTTCGAGCTGGACGAGCTGGACCATCCCGGCGAGACGACGACGTGGGTTCCGCGCGTCGAGGACGCCTCGCCCGGGGATCGCCCCGCGCCGACTGCGGCCCTGCGGGGCTCCGAGTCGCCCTGCGAGGCCGAGGTCGCCGCGGTGGTCGATGTGCAGACCGTGGTCGATGTGCAGACCGTCGTCGAGGTCCACACGATCGCCGAGGTCGAGCCTCTCGTGGAGGTCCAGATCGAGACGGTGGTCGACGTCGCGGTCGACGCCGTCGTCGAGGTGGCGCCGGATCGCTGGACGAACCGGATCGGCGTGTTCGATCTCGAGACGACGGGCGTCGACGTGACGGAGGACCGGATCGTCACGGCATACGTGGGACTGCTGGACGCGACCGGGCGCGTCATCCACGAGGAGCACTGGCTCGCCGACCCCGGCATCGAGATCCCGGAGGGCGCGACCGCGGTGCACGGCATCACGACCGCCCACGCGCGGACCCACGGCCGTCCCGCGGCCGAGGTGGTGGCGGAGGTCACCGCGGCGTTGCGCACGCTTCTGTCGGGCGGCATCCCCGTCGTCGCCTACAACGCGGCGTACGACTTCTCGCTGCTGAAATGCGAGGGTGATCGGCACGGACTGCGGCCCCTCGACTCCCCCGCACCGGTGATCGATCCGCTCGTGATCGACAAGACCCTCGACCGCTACCGCAAGGGCAAGCGCACGCTCGATGTCGTCGCTGCGCACTACGCCGTGCCGCTCGAGTCGGCGCACGAGGCATCCGCCGACGCCATCGCCGCCGGTCGCGTGGCGCTCGCGCTCGCCGAGCGGTTCGCCGATCATCTGCCCGACGACGTTCTCGAGCTCCACACGCGTCAGATCGGCTGGGCTCGCGAGCAGGCGGCCAGCCTGACCGAGTACTTCATCCGCATCGGCCGCCTCGAGCCCACCGAGTGCCTCGACGGCTCGTGGCCGGTTCGCTAGCGCTGCGCTGACTGACCCCCGCCTCGGCGAGCAGTCGCGACGCCGCCGCCTCCCCGCGAGACCTCATCTCGGCGCGAGACCTCATCTCCGCGGCGGGACATCGACGAGCGGTGATGTCTCGGCGCGCGACTGAGGTCTCGGGACGGATGCGCGTCCCGGAAACGCGAAAGACCCCGCCGAGGCGGGGTCTTTCTGCAGAACCGTGGGGCTTACTTGGAGCCGAAGTTCTTGAAGCGCTGGTTGAACTTCTCGACGCGACCGGCCGAGTCCATGATGCGCTGCTTGCCCGTGTAGAACGGGTGCGACGCCGACGAGATCTCGACGTCGATCACCGGGTACTCGACACCGTCGAGGTCGATGGTCTTGTCGCTCGTCACCGTCGAACGGGTGAGGAAGGTCTCGCCCGAACCGAGGTCGCGGAACACGACCGCCTTGTACTCGGGGTGGATGTCAGTCTTCATGGGGTCCTTGCCAAGAGGTTTCGAAAGTCTTCCGGTGCTTGGGCACCAGCGAATGAGTCTACCAGACGTGGGCGCGCCTGCGACCCCGGGTCAGTGGGCGCGGGCCGCGTAGCGGCCGCCGTCCTCGCTGAGCTTGATCTGCACGCCGAAGGTCTCCGACAGATTGCCGTCCGTCAGCGTCTCGGCGAGAGGGCCCGCCGCGACGGGCTTGCCGTCGCGCAGCAGCAGCACGTGCGTGAAGCCCGGCGGGATCTCCTCGACGTGATGCGTGACCATGACGAGCGCCGGGGTGACGGGCGACTTGGCGTACTCGCTGAGGAGGCCGACCAGCACCTCGCGCGAGCCGAGGTCGAGGCTCGCCGTGGGCTCGTCCAGCAGCAGCAGCTCCGGGTCAGTCATGATCGCGCGGGCGACCTGCACGCGCTTCTGCTCGCCTTCGCTCAGCGTGCCGAACGTGCGGTCGGCGAGGTGGTCGAGGCGCCACTCCTGCAGCACGCGCAGCGCACGGCGCTCATCGATGTTCTCGTACTGCTCGTTCCAGCGGCCGAGCACCGAGTACGCGGCCGTGAGCACGGCGTTCAGCACGGTCTCGTCGGCGGGGATCCGCCGCGCGAGTGCCGCCGAGGCGAACCCGATGCGCGGACGCAGCTCGAACACGTCCGTGCGGCCCAGCCGCTCGTCCAGGACGTCGACCGTGCCGGACGTCGGGTGGATCAGCGTGTCCGCGAGCTGCAGGATGGTCGTCTTGCCGGCGCCGTTCGGTCCGAGCACGACCCAGCGCTCGTCGTCGTTCACCGCCCAGGTGAGGCCGTCCACGATGTTCCGGCCATCTCGGCGCACGACGACGTCTTGGAAGGAGAGCACAGGGGGCATGCGGCAAGCCTACTCATCGGCGCCACCGCCTCCGGGCTGACGCGCGGGCCCGGGCCGGTACGCTCGACACTCGTGACCGCGCGCCTTCTCGTCGTCCTCGATGCCGACTCCACGCTGATCCGGAACGAGGTCATCGAGCTGATCGCCGACGAGGTCGGACGGGGCGCGGAGGTCGCCGCGGCAACCGAGGCGGCGATGCGCGGCGAGGTCGACTTCGCTCAGAGCCTGCGATCTCGGGTGCACGAGCTGCGCGGCGCGCCCGTCGCGTCGTTCGCGCACGTGCGGGGGCGGATCGAGCCGACTCCTGGCGTCACCGCGCTGATCGATGCCGTGCACGCACGCGACGGTCTGGTGGGCGTGGTCTCGGGAGGATTCCACGAGATCCTCGACGACCTGGCACCGCGCCTCGGCGTCGACCTGTGGCGCGCCAACCGGTTGGTCGCGAGCGACGGTGCACTGACCGGCGAGGTCGACGGGCCGATCGTCGACGCCGCCGCGAAACGGGAGTGGATGATGCGCTGGGCCGACGAGCATGGCGTGCCCCGCGCCCGGACGATCGCAATCGGCGACGGCGCGAACGACCTCCTGATGCTCGAGGCCGCGGGTCTCGGCCTCGCGTTCAACGCCAAGCCGGCCGTGCGCCGCGCCGCTCCCCTGGTGATCGGTCCCGTCGACCTGTCTCAGGTGATCCCACTGCTGCCGTTCTGAGTCGGCTCACCAGGGCATCGGCCGCTCGGGCGCGCGACTGCTGTCGTCGGGGGCGTACGGCAGCGGCTCGCCGCCCGCCCGGATGCACAGCCAGCGCAGCTCACCGTGGCTGCCCGGGTGTGCGCGCCACGTGCGCCACACATCCTGACCGACCCGGATCACCGTTCCGGGCCCCACATCGACGACCTCCTCGTCGAGCGCCATCTGCCCGCGACCGGTGAGGAACACGTACAGCTCCTCGATGCGCGAGTGGGCGTGCCAGTATCCGGCCTGCTCGCCCGGCTCCAGCGCATTCGCCGTGAGCCCGATGTACTGCATGGTGAGCTCGTGGTCGACGACCCGTCGACCGTCGCGCGACCGTGCGGCGTCGAATCCGCCGTGGTGCGCCCGCCATTCGTCGAGCGCGCCGATCGCGGCGACCTCGAACCCGCTCATCCGCGTTCCTCGCTCCTGATCCATCGGTCCGCACCTCGTTCATCCGAGGTGCGCAGGTAGACGATCCGGTGGTGCCGTCGGTCGGGCGATCCCTGCCAGAACTCGACGCGCTGCGGCTCGATCCACCAGCGCACCCAGTCGTCTATGCCCTCGCGCGCGACGGCAAATCGAGCAGTGAGGTCGGCCGCGCTCTCCGCCGGGGAGGCCTCGCGGACCGCGCCGCGGACGCGCACCGCGCGCACGAGGGGCTGCCACCAGAAGTCGAGAGCGGCCACCGGATGAACCGCGAGCTGCGCGCCCTTGCGTGAGGAGCGACGCCCGGCGAAGGCCCATCCGCGTGCGTCGACGTCCTTCAGGATCAGCGTCCGGGCGTCCGGGAGGCCATCCGGATCGATCGTCGCGAGCGTCGCGGCGTGCGGCTCGGCGACTCCCGCGTCGACCGCCTGACGCAGCCACGCGAGGAACAGCGCGTGCGGCTCGGCGGGGAGTCCGGCACCGAGCGGCGGAGCCTGCCCGGTGAGCGCGGGAAGCGATCGCAGCCAGTCCGCGGTGGTCATGCGCGCGCCTCGAGCAGGCCGAGGAAGCCGCGCACGGCGGCGCGCATGGGCTCCTGATCGCCGAGCGCGCGCGACAGCACATAGCCGCCCTGGACCACCGCGACGGCCGTCGTCGCCCGATCTCGCGCTGCGTCCGCCTCGAGGCCCTGCTCCCTCAGCACGCCGGCGACGGTCTGGATGAGGTTCGAGAAGTACGCCGCGACCTCGGTGTGGAGATCCGCGTCCGCCATCACGAGCGGATCGGCGGTGAGGCGCCCGACGCGGCAGCCGGCCACGGCGTCGCGGGGGCGCTCGAGGTACGCCGCGAGCCGCGCGTCAGGGGCGCCCGTCCCCTCCAGCTGGGACACCGCCGACCGGAGCGTCTCCTCGACGGTGCGGGAGACCGCGGCGACGGCGAGATCCCGTTTCGATGGGAAGTGGTGATAGAGGCTCCCCTGCCCGACGCCGCTGTGCTCGAGCACCTCTCGCGGCGTCGTCGCGGCGACGCCCTTCTCGGCGTAGAGCCGCTGGGCGGTCACGACGAGGGCTTCCCGCGCATGCGTGGTCATGGGGCCAGCATGGCATACCTAGAGGTAGGTATGCCAGAAGGCCGCTCCTCGCGTTCCGGGATCCGCCGCTGTCGGTGTGCTCATAGGGTGAGCGCATGAAGGCGGCCCTGATCGTCCCCGTCCGCGCGGCGATCCTGGATGCGCATCGCCCCGCTCTCGATCCGTCGCACGCACTGGGTCTTCCACCGCACGTCACCGTGCTGTTCCCGTTCGGAGCGCCGAGCGAGATCGGGGCGGACGGGCTCGCCCACCTCGCGCGGGTCATCGAGGGCGTGCCGGCCTTCGGGGCGGAGTTCGCATCCGTCGATTGGTTCGGTCGGGATGTGGCGTGGTTGCGGCCGGTCGACGACACCGGCTTCCGCGAGCTGACGGCGGCCGTGCACGCGGCCTTTCCCCGGTTCCGGCCGTACGGAGGAGCGCACGACGAGGTCATCCCGCATCTGACGATCGGCACCGCGCCGCCGGCAGCCCTCGGGCAGCTTCGCGAGGCCGCCGCGAACGTGCGGCAGGCTCTGCCGATCCGCACGTCCGTGGACGCGGTCGACTACGGGGTCCTGACCGGCGACGCGCATTCCTGGACCGTGCGGCACCGTCTGCCACTCGGGTCACCGGATGTCGGTGGTGGCCCCTAGCCTGTGGGCATGGCGGACATCATCCTCATCCCCGGTCTCTGGCTCGACGCCTCGTCGTGGGACGCTGTCGTCCCCTCGCTCGAGGGCGCGGGGCACCGCGCACGTCCCCTCACCCTCCCCGGCGTCGGCGCGCCCGCGTCCGAGTCTGCGGAGATCGGCATCGCGGACTGGGTCGACGCGGTCGTCGAGAAGGTGGACGCGGTCGAAGGGCCCGTCGTCGTCGTCGGCCACTCAGGCGGCGGGAACGTCGCGTGGGGCGTCGCCGACCGCCGGCCGGAGAGGGTGGCGCGCGTCATCCTGGTCGACACGATGCCGCCGCCCGCGGGTTCCGGCATCTCCGAGTTCCCCGTCGTCGACGGCGTCGTGCCGTTCCCCGGATGGGACTTCTTCGGGGAGGAAGCCGCCGACCTCGACGACGACACACGTGAGCGCACGGCCTCGCGCGCCGCGTCCGTGCCGGCGCGGGTGCCGACCGACGAGCTGCAGCTCGGCGACGACCGCAGGTTCACGGTGCCGGTCACGGTGCTCTCCGGCGCGCAGGAGGAGGCCGAGCTGCGCGCGATGCTCGCCGAGTGGCCGGCGTGGGGCGAGACGTTCGACGCGATCGAGTCGGTCGAGGTCGTCACGCTCGGCACGCGGCACTGGCCTCAGTTCTCGAAGCCCGGCGTCCTTGCCGCGGAGATCGCGAAGGCGGCGGCGCGGGTCTAGTGCCCCATGCCGAGGCCGCCGTCGACGGGGATCACGGCACCCGAGATGTACGCGGCGTCGTCCGACGCGAGCCAGGTCACCGCAGCGGCCACCTCGTCCGGGCTGCCGTAGCGGCCCGCGGGGATCGACTTGCGGTACTCGGCCTGCAGCTCCTCCGACAGTTCCGCGGTCATGTCGGTCTCGATGAATCCGGGGGCCACGACGTTCGCGGTGATGCCGCGGGCGCCGAGCTCCCTCGTGAGCGACCGCGCGAAGCCGACCAGCGCGCTCTTCGACGACGAGTAGTTGATCTGCCCGGCGGATCCGAGCAGGCCCACGACGCTCGAGATCAGAATGACCCGGCCGAAGCGCGCCTTCAGCATGCCCTTCGATGCGCGCTTGACGACGCGGAAGGAGCCGCCGAGGTTGGTCGCGACGACGCTGTCGAAGTCGTCCTCGCTCATCCGCAGCAGCAGGGTGTCCTTCGTGATGCCTGCGTTCGCAACGACGATCTCGATCGGACCGAGCTGCTGCTCGACCTCGGTGAACGCCGCGTCGATCGCGGCGGAGTCCGTGACGTCGGCACGCACCGTGAGCGTGCCGTCGGGTCCCTCGCCGCTGCGAGCGGTCACCGCGACGCGGTATCCCTCCCGCACGAAGCGCTCGGCGATCGCGCGGCCGATGCCGCGGTTGCCGCCGGTGACGAGGACCACACGGCCGGAATTGTCAGTGCTCACGATGCTGCTCTCCTGTCGGTGACGATCCTGGCAAGCCTACTTTCGGGACGAACGCGACGCGGGGTGCGGGCGCGCACAAGCCTGTCCGTTCACGGCTGTACCCGAAGGACAGCGGCGTAGGCTTGAGGGATCGTACGGATTGGTTGAATCCCTTGAAAGCCTCCCGCAAATCGCAGTACTCCGCGCAGTCGGCGACCTCGCTGCCCGTTGCTCCGGAAGAGGACGCGGGCGCGCGCGTGCGGAACTATCTGCTGACCATGGGGATCCGCATCGCCTGCCTGCTGCTCATGGTGCTCGTCACACCGTACGGCTGGTACAGCTTCGTGTTCGCGGCGGGCGCGATCTTCCTGCCGTACTTCGCTGTCATCGGCGCGAACGCGGCCAGCGCCCGCAGCGCCGCGGGCGCCGAGCGGCCGGAGGTCGCCGGGATCGAAGCCAGGACCCCCAGGGTCGAGCCGCAGGATGAGCGCCCCGCCGCGCCCACCGTCATCCGGATCTCGGAGACGCCGCGCAAGCCCGCCGAAGGCGAGCCGGACCGCACATGATCGGCGCACTTCTCGGCGGCGGAGGACCCGCCGCCCCCACCTGCTCGCGCGCCGGCTGCGGCGAGCCCGCGACCTGGTCGATCGCGTGGCGCAACCCGCGGATCCACGCGGCCGACCGACGCAAGGTGTGGCTCGCATGCGACGAGCACGTGGGCTATCTGCGCGAGTTCCTCGCCGCGCGCGACTTCCCGCTCGAGGTGTCGGCGGGCGTTCCCACCGGAGGCGACGCATGAGCCCCTTCTCCCGGAACCGTGGCGTGCGGTGGAGCGTCTACGCGCTGATCGCGGTGCTGTTCGCGGTCGCGTGCGGTTTCCTGTCGCACTGGCAGTTCTCCCGCAACGAGGAGCGCGCGACGATGCTCGCCCTCGTCGCCGCGAACTACGACGCGCCGCCGCTCGCCGCGGAGGACGTGCTCGATCGCGGCTACTCCCCCGATGAGGAGTGGCACCCCATCCGGCTCACCGGGCGCTACCTGTCCGACGATCAGCTGCTCGTGCGAAACCGCGCCCAGGGCGGCACGAGCGCGTTCGAGGTGCTCGTGCCGTTCCAGCTGGCGGATGGTCGGATCATCGCGATCGACCGGGGCTGGGTGCCGCCCGGCGAGGGTGCCGTCCCGGACGCCGTGCCCGCGGCGCCGGAGGGCGAGGTGTCGGTCATCGCACGCATGCGGCCGGGCGAGCCGCTGCCGTCCTCGGGGCGCACGGCCCCCGACGGCCAGCTGCCGACGATCCATCTGCCGTCCGTCGCCGACATCGCGGGCCCTCAGACCGAGACCGCGTTCTACGGCCTGATGGTGAGCGAGGATCCCGCGCCGTCCGCGCGGCCGTCCGAGCTCGCCGCTCCCACGGACGACCCGGGACCGCACCTGTCCTACGCGATCCAGTGGATCCTGTTCGCGGTCATGGGGTTCGTGTTCATCGCGTACATGATCCGCACCGAGATCCGGGCCCGCCGCGAGGACGCGGAGGGCCCGGATCCGGACGACGTCGATGCCCCACGGCCCGCGAGGCGGCGACGTCGGGACCGCGACGCGGACGAGGAGGATGCGCTCCTCGACGCCGGCGCCTGAGAGCGGACGTCCCGTCGGGCTCAGGGCTCCGGTGTCTCGAGCGCCTTCGCGATCGCGGCGTTGAACGCGTCGAGGTCGCCCGGGTTGCGCGACGTGATGAGCGTCCCGTCGACGACGACCTCCTCGTCCCGCCAGTCGGCGCCCGCGTTGCGGAGGTCGGTCTCGAGCGACGCGTACGAGGTCAGCGAGCGCCCGGATGCGAGGCCGGCGTTCGCGAGGATCCACGGGGCATGGCAGATCGCCGCGACGGGCTTGCCCGCGTCGAAGAACGCCTTCACGAAATCGACGGCCCCG
>NZ_JAPSJA010000351.1 GCF_031178525.1 Microbacterium sp. | reverse complement strand
ACGAAGCCGACCATGACGCTGCGCGGGATGAATCGCATGAGCTTCGCGATGCCCAGCAGGCCGAGCGCGACCTGGATGACGCCGCCGAGGATCACCGTCGCGAGCAGGTAGTCGAGGCCGTGATCTCGCATGACCGGCGCGATCACGAGCGCGACGGCGCCGGTCGCGGCCGAGATCATCGCCGGTCGGCCCCCGAGGAACGAGATGGCGACCGCCATCACGAAGGACGAGAACAAGCCGACACGGGGATCGACGCCGGCGATGATCGAGAACGCGATCGCCTCCGGAATCAGCGCGAGCGCGACCACCAGGCCGGCGAGCACCTCCCGCGTCAGCAGGCGGGGCGAGCGCAGCGCATCGCGTACGGACGACGCGAAGCGCGCATCGGCGGATGTCGTGAGCGGCGGCATGGTTCCTCCGGGAAGTCGCGGATCGAGACGGCGCGGCTCTCTCGCGCCGCAGGCTCGACCCGCAGGGGAGCGGTCAGAGCGGGTCGGTCAGAGCAGGTCGTCCAGCAGGGTCCGGACGCGGGCCTCGATGTCGTCACGGATCGGACGCACGCCCTCGAGCGGCAGCCCCGCGGGGTCGTCGAGCTCCCAGTCGAGGTAGCGACGGCCGGGATAGATGGGGCACGCATCGCCGCAGCCCATGGTGATCACGTAGTCGGCGGCCCGCACGGCCTCGTCGGTGAGCGGCTTGGGGAACTCGCCTCCGACCGGCACGCCGATCTCGTCCAGCGCCGCGACGATGGTCGAGCGCATGTCGGGCGCGGGCAGCGACCCTGCCGTCCGGACGATCACGCGGTCGCCCGCGAGGTGACGCAGGATGGCGGCCGCCAGCTGCGAGCGGCCCGCGTTCTGGACGCACACGAACAGCACCTCCGGCCTGTCCCTGCGCTCGCCGTGCGATCGCGCCAGGGCCTCGAGGCGGGTCGCGGCGAACGACGCCGTGCGCGAGGCGAGCTGCCGCGCGGGACCGTCGCCGCGCGCGAGCAGGTCGCGGCTCTCGCGCACATAGGCCTGGACCGTCTCGGGGCTGAATGTGCCGCGGAACCGCAGTGCGAGATCGGCGGCGATGCGATCGAGGTCGGGTTCCGCGGCGGGCTGCTCGGCGCCGACGAGTGCCGCGACCGTCTCGGCGCGATCGGGCGCGACCGAGAACCAGGCCCGGCGGCCGTCCGGCTCGCGCGTCACGAGCCCCTCGCTGAGGAGCGTCTTCATGTGATGGCTCACGGTGGGTTGACGCAGGCCCAGTCGGTCGGCGAGCTCGCCGACCCGGGCGCGACCGCCGGGGGCCTCCAGGAGCAGACGCAGGATCCGCGCCCGTGTCGGGTCCGCGATGGTCGCGAGCGCCGACCCGGACGTATCCATGGATTCCAGTCTATGGGCGCGGGCCGTATCCGCCCCGGTGGCCGTCGCCGCCTGTCATCCGTGCGTATCGGAGATCGGGTGGGCGATCGAACGCCTACTCCTCGTCGGCTCCGAAGACCTCGCTCGGGGTGTCCGCCCCGTCCGACAGGGCGGCGGCGTTCACGTCGGCGTCCGCGAGGGACGCGTCGCCCGTGGGCGTGTCCGCGCCCATCGTCCCGTCGTTGCCGGTCGGCGCCTGGGCGCCGCCGAGCGTGTCGCCCGCGGAGTGGGGGCCGTCCGGCCCGCCCACGTCCGTCCTCACGTCGTCGTGGATGGTCAGGTCGTCGTCGAGGTCCTCCGTGCTGCGCATCGCCGTCGCCTCGAGGTCGGCGTCGGGCGCATGGTCGGGTCCCTGGTCGTTCGCTCCGCTCTCGGGCGCGGGTGTGCCGGCTGTGCTGTCACTCATGGGTCCACTGTGGGTGCGGCGCGAGCGCGATCCCAGGGGCTTGTCCCAGCGACCCTCGGCGGCTAGATCGGCCACGGCGGGTCAGCAGCACCCGCCGTCCGCCGTCGAGCACACCCCCGTGGCGGGAAGCACGAGCTCGACGCGGCTCGCCGACTCGGCGTCTCCCGCCAGCCAGGCGACGACCGACCGCACCTGCTCGTAGCCCGTCTTCAGCAGGAAGGTCGGCGCGCGCCCGTAGCTCTTCATGCCCACGATGAAGAAGCCGGACTCCGGATGCGCGAGCTCGCGGTAGCCGTGCGGGGAGACCGTGCCGCACGAGTGGAGGTTGGGGTCGATCAGCGGCGCGAGCCGGCGCGGCGCCTCGACGATGTCGTCGAGCTCCAGGCGCAGCTCGCGCAGCATGCCGAGGTCGGGGCGGAAGCCCGTGGCCG
>NZ_JAPSJA010000099.1 GCF_031178525.1 Microbacterium sp. | reverse complement strand
ACAACGGCGACGAGCCCGTCGTCTACCCGGTGCTGAAGCGTGCGACGCTTCTCGTCGAGGACGGCCAGCACGTCGAGGTCGGTCAGCCGCTCCAGGTCGGCACGCTCGACCCGAAGGAGATCATGCGCGTGCAGGGTGCCCGCGAGGTGCAGAAGTACCTCGTCGGCGGCGTGCAGGGCGTGTATCGCTCGCAGGGTGTGCCGATCCACGACAAGCACATCGAGGTCATCGTCCGCCAGATGCTGCGCAAGGTCACCGTGGTCGACCACGGCGAGACCGACCTGCTGCCCGGCGAGATGGTCGACCTGCGTCGCTACCAGGACATCAACCGTGCGGCCGTCGGCGAGGGCAAGCGTCCCGCCTCGGGTCGTCCGGAGCTGATGGGTATCACGAAGGCGTCGCTCGCGACGGAGTCGTGGCTGTCGGCCGCATCGTTCCAGGAGACGACACGCGTCCTCACCGAGGCCGCCATGCAGGGCAAGCGCGACCCGCTCGTCGGCCTCAAGGAGAACGTGATCATCGGAAAGCTGATCCCCGCCGGCACGGGCCTTGCGAAGTACCGCAACGTCACGGTCGAGGCGACGGAGGAGGCGAAGAGCGAGCGGTACCCCAACCGCATCTTCGCGTCCGACGGCGCGTTCGCGGAGGGCGACTACAGCTACGTCGACTTCGACGCGTTCTCGACGGACGACTTCACGCCCGGTACCTACAACTGAGCGTGACGCTGTGAAGAGGGCCCCAGCCGACAGGCTGGGGCCCTCTTGCGTTCTCCCCGCTCGTCGTGCGACGAGCAAGGTGGCCCGAGGGCGGCGAGGCTCCGCGCGAGCGCGGGGCACCCGCGCTACTCTCCGGGAGTCAGGGGAGAGACCCCGACGTGAGGAGTGCTTCGGATGAGTGACGCCAAGGGACCGAGCAGCGAGCCCCGCGACGGCGAGCCCATCGAGGGCACGGCCGCGCCGGCCGACGCCGACACCACCGCTGCAGCGAACGACGCCCCGGCCGTGGGCGACGCCGGCGAGTTCCCCGCCACGCGCCGCGAGGCGCGTGCCACCACGGGCGCGACCGACATCGTCGCGACCCCCGAGGACGACGCCCCCGTGACCCGACCGGCGGACGATGAGCCCGAGGGTCGCCCCGCGACGGACGACCGCACCGCGGACGATCGTCCCGCGCAGCCGGCGGCCGAGGAGCCCGACTACGCGGCCCTCGCGGCCGACCTCGACGCGCTCGAGAACCGCGGCGCGACCACGACCGTGACGACGCGCTCGGGTGAGCCCGAGAAGAAGGCCGACCCCTGGTTCGAGCCGGCCGACAAGACGCAGACCTTCACGGCCAGCGACGCGTACGACGCGCCGGCCGCGTCGTCCGCGGTCACGGCGAGCGAGCCCGTTACGCCCGAGCCCGCCGCTCCCGCCGCCGCGCCGCCGGCGCAGACGCCCATCTACGTGCAGGCGCCCGAGCCGCCGCGCATGAAGGGCAACCGGGGCGCCGCGGGTGCCATCGGCGTGCTCGCCGCGCTGGTCTTCGCCGTGCTGTACTTCGCCGCCCGTCTCGGCGTCGGCGCCCTGAACGGCGAGGTGTCGCTCGAGAACATCGCCGACTACTCGCTGCAGACCATCGCGTCGCTCGGCTTCTGGACGACCGTCGTCGTGTTCTTCCTCGGATTCTGGCTGCTGGGCGCGCTCGTGAACCGCGCACGCTGGGCGGCCTGGGTGCTGCTCGGCGTCTTCGTCGGCGTGATCGCGTACGCGGGTCACATCCTGGGGGCCCTCGTCGACGTGCCGTTCTGGCAGATGACCGCGCGCGAAGGCCTCGACGAGGCCGGCGCGCAGCTGCTGTCGCCGCTCGCGATCGCCGCCTTCGTGTTCGCGCGCGAGATCACGATCTGGTTCGGCGCGTGGGCCGCCCGCCGGGGCGCCCGGGTGACCGAGCGCAACGCCGCCGCGCAGGAGGAGTACGAGCGCACCCTCGAAGCAGGACCGTCGCTGGGCTGAGAGGTCATCGCGAACGCGCAGACATCGCCGGGAGCGCCCGGGAGGTTCCCTCCCGCGGCGCTCCTCGCGTTCGCGCTGGCGGGCGACGTCGCGCTCATGGTCTTCGGATCCGGCATGCTGAGCCTCGCCACGGACCGGGACGTGATCGCGACCCCGGGACTTCCCCCGGTCCCCGGTCCGCTCGCGTTCGGCGCGGCGGCGCTGGCGTTCGCCGGCGCGCTGTGGCCGGTGCTGAGGGCCGAGCGGCCGCGCTACACCGACGTGGTCCTCGTGTCCTTCGTCAGCGCGCTCGTGCACCTCGCGGCGCTGTGGGTGTTCGCCCTGCTGTTCGGCGTGAATGTCGCGACCGCGACCGCCGCGGTGGCGGAGACGGCGACGAGCTGGACCGTCGCGGTGGTCGCGGGCGCCGCCGCGGTCGCCGGATGGGCGGCCATCGCGGTGCGCCGCACCGCCGCGCATCGGCCGCAATGGCCGTGGGAGCGCGAGGAAGACGAGGAATAAGCGGCCTCGCCCCCTACTCTGGATGCGTGGAGCGGTCGCTCGAGACGCAGGTGAGCCAGGCGGTGGACGCCTGGCTGCGCTGGGTGCCGCGCTGGGAGCCGGCGACGCACCGCGGCAGGGTCGCCCCCTGCCGACGCTGTCTCGGCTCGCCGATCCTGTCCGCCGCGGGCCTCGGGTCGGATGTGCCGCACGGCGTGCAGCACGGCCTGTCGACGCGGATCAAGACGATCGTCGACCACGCGGTCGCCGACTACACCTCGCGCAACCTGCCCATGCTGCAGTCCGAGCTCGATCAGCAGGCCACCCGCAACCGTGCGCGCGGCTATCGCCCGTCCGAAGGACTCGCGCCGGAGTTCGAGGGGCTGCCGCTGGATCCCGATCCGGTCCCGGGTCAGCCGTTCCTCTTCACACTCTCCGGTCTGGCGAACGAGGAGGAGGCGCAGGTGCCGAGCCTGCCGCCGCTCACGGAGGAGGCGAAGGTCGCGCTGCGCCGCGAGGTGGGACTCGCGGACGAGTACGCAAACCTGATCGGCCGGGAGGTGTGCGGCATCCTGCTGCATCACCGGCTGCGCATCCACGCGGCGATCGTGCAGTACGTCGAGCCGCAGGTCGAGGCGATGCTGGCCGAGCTGTCGCAGGCGCTCGACGCCCCGTTCGATCCGCGCGACGCGGGCGACGGACTGGGCTTCTAGCGCTTGCACCGGGGGCGCGCGGAACCCGCCGCGACACGCCGAACACGCCCAGATGCGCTATCATGATTTGGTGTGCGTACACGCGCGCCCGCTTGCGTGCGCCGGGTCCGACACGATCAGGGATTGACCTGCGAACAGGTCACCCCCACGGCATACCCACCACATCAAACGTGCGGCACATTCTGCCGCCCGGGTGGGTCAACGTGAAACCCGCACCGTCACGCTGAGCAACACGAGCGCGACCACGCGGGGGAATCCACCGCTGTCACCGTGCAGCACAACAAGGAGAAAGCAACCAGTGCCTACTATTCAGCAGCTGGTTCGCAAGGGCCGGTCGCCCAAGGTCTCGAAGACCAAGGCGCCCGCCCTTAAGGCGAACCCGCAGCAGGCGGGTGTCTGCACCCGCGTGTACACGACCACGCCCAAGAAGCCGAACTCGGCCATGCGCAAGGTCGCCCGTGTGAAGCTCCGCAACGGCACCGAGGTCACCGCCTACATCCCCGGCGAGGGCCACAACCTGCAGGAGCACTCGCTCGTGCTCGTCCGCGGTGGTCGTGTGAAGGACCTCCCCGGCGTCCGCTACAAGATCGTCCGCGGTGCGCTCGACACCCAGGCCGTCAAGAACCGTAAGCAGGCTCGCAGCCGCTACGGCGCGAAGAAGGGCTGAGACTCATGCCTCGTAAGGGACCCGCCCCGAAGCGCCCCGTCGTCAACGACCCGGTCTACGGCGCTCCGATCGTCACGCAGCTCGTGAACAAGATCCTCGTCGACGGCAAGAAGTCGATCGCCGAGAACATCGTCTACACCGCCCTCCAGGGCGTCGAGGCGAAGAACGGCCAGGACGCCGTCGCGACGCTCAAGAAGGCGCTCGACAACGTCCGTCCGACCCTCGAGGTCCGCAGCCGCCGCGTCGGTGGCTCGACCTACCAGGTGCCGGTCGAGGTCAAGCCGCACCGCGCGAACACGCTCGCGCTGCGCTGGCTCGTCAGCTACGCCAAGGGCCGTCGTGAGAAGACGATGACCGAGCGTCTGATGAACGAGATCCTCGACGCCTCGAACGGCCTCGGTGCCGCGGTGAAGCGCCGTGAGGACACGCACAAGATGGCCGAGTCGAACAAGGCCTTCGCGCACTACCGCTGGTAATCAGCACCCGCATCCCTCCGGATGCGACCTGCCGGGCCCGGAGACGGGATCCGTCCCGGGCCCGGCACCACAGCTCTACTCCACACCACACGTTAGGAACCGCAAGTGGCACAGGAAGTGCTCACCGACCTCAAGAAGGTCCGCAACATCGGCATCATGGCGCACATCGATGCCGGTAAGACCACGACGACCGAGCGCATCCTGTTCTACACGGGTGTGAACCACAAGATCGGCGAGACGCACGATGGTGGCGCCACGACCGACTGGATGGAGCAGGAGCAGGAGCGTGGCATCACGATCACGTCCGCTGCTGTGACGTGCTTCTGGGACAAGAACCAGATCAACATCATCGACACCCCCGGCCACGTGGACTTCACGGTCGAGGTCGAGCGCTCGCTTCGCGTGCTCGACGGCGCCGTCGCCGTCTTCGACGGCAAGGAGGGCGTGGAGCCGCAGTCCGAGACGGTGTGGCGTCAGGCCGACAAGTACAACGTCCCCCGCATCTGCTTCGTCAACAAGATGGACAAGCTCGGCGCGGACTTCTACTTCACGGTCGACACGATCGTGAACCGCCTGAAGGCGAAGCCGCTCGTGATCCAGCTGCCGATCGGCGCGGAGAACGACTTCGTGGGTGTCATCGACCTCGTCGAGATGCGCGCGCTCGTGTGGCCCGGCGACGCCAAGGGCGACGTGACGATGGGCGCCAAGTACGAGATCACCGAGATCCCGGCCGACCTGGCCGACAAGGCCGCGGAGTACCGCGAGAAGCTGCTCGAGACGGTCGCCGAGACCGACGACGCGCTGCTCGAGAAGTACTTCGCGGGCGAGGAGCTGACGGTCGCCGAGATCAAGGCGGGCATCCGCAAGCTCACGATCGCCAGCGAGGTCTACCCCGTGCTGTGCGGTTCGGCGTTCAAGAACCGCGGCGTGCAGCCGATGCTCGACGCCGTGATCGACTACCTCCCGGCGCCGATCGACGTGCCCGCCATCGAGGCGCACGACCCGAAGAACGAAGAGACCATCATCGAGCGTCACGCCGACCGCGACGAGCCGTTCACGGCGCTCGCGTTCAAGGTCGTCACGCACCCCTTCTTCGGTCGCCTGACCTACATCCGCGTGTACTCGGGTCACCTCGACTCCGGCTCGCAGGTCGTCAACTCGACCAAGGGCAAGAAGGAGCGCATCGGAAAGATCTTCCAGATGCACGCCAACAAGGAGAACCCGGTCGACTCGGTCACCGCCGGTCACATCTACGCGGTCATCGGCCTCAAGGACACGACCACGGGCGACACCCTCTCGGACGCCGACCACCAGGTCGTGCTCGAGTCGATGACGTTCCCGGAGCCGGTCATCGAGGTCGCGATCGAGCCCAAGACCAAGGCCGACCAGGAGAAGCTGGGTCTCGCGATCCAGAAGCTCGCGGAAGAGGACCCGACGTTCCGCGTCGAGAACAACGCCGAGACCGGTCAGACCGTCGTCAAGGGCATGGGCGAGCTGCACCTCGACATCCTCGTGGACCGCATGAAGCGCGAGTTCAAGGTCGAGGCCAACGTCGGCAAGCCGCAGGTGGCCTACCGCGAGACGATCCGCAAGGCCGTCGAGCGCCACGACTACACGCACAAGAAGCAGACCGGTGGTTCGGGTCAGTTCGCGAAGATCCAGTTCGCGATCGAGCCCCTCGAGGTCACGGCCGACAAGACGTACGAGTTCGTGAACGAGGTCACCGGTGGCCGCATCCCGCGCGAGTACATCGAGCCCACCAACCAGGGCTTCCAGGACGCGATGAACACGGGCGTCCTCGCCGGATACCCCATGGTCGGCGTGAAGGCGACCCTGAAGGACGGCGCGTCGCACGACGTCGACTCGTCCGAGATGGCGTTCAAGATCGCCGGCTCGATGGGCTTCAAGGAGGCCATCCGCAAGGCGAACCCCGTGCTGCTCGAGCCGCTCATGGCCGTCGAGGTCCGTACTCCCGAGGAGTACATGGGCGACGTCATCGGCGACCTGAACTCGCGTCGCGGTCAGATGCAGTCGATGGAGGACGCGCAGGGCGTGAAGGTCATTAAGGCCCTCGTTCCGCTGTCCAGCATGTTCGGCTACATCGGCGACCTGCGGTCCAAGACGTCGGGTCGTGCTGTGTACTCCATGGAGTTCGACAGCTACTCCGAGGTCCCCAAGGCCGTGGCCGACGAGATCGTCCAGAAGGGCAAGGGCGAGTAATCGTCCGACCCTGACGGTCCGGGTGGGGGCGTCAAGCCCCCACCCCCCAAAACTTCACATCGACTCTCTCTATTAGACTGAGAACCATCCCCGGACAGAACCGGTCGCAATCCAGCGCCCGGCGATGCTCCATGAACCGTCCTGAGGAGGACCCAGTGGCTAAGGCCAAGTTCGAGCGCAACAAGCCGCACGTGAACATCGGAACGATCGGTCACGTCGACCACGGCAAGACGACGCTCACCGCGGCGATCTCGAAGGTGCTCGCCGACAAGTACCCGTCGGACGTCAACGTCGTGCGTGACTTCTCGTCGATCGACTCGGCTCCTGAGGAGCGTCAGCGCGGTATCACGATCAACATCTCGCACGTCGAGTACGAGACGCCGAAGCGCCACTACGCGCACGTCGACGCCCCGGGTCACGCTGACTACATCAAGAACATGATCACCGGTGCCGCCCAGATGGACGGCGCGATCCTCGTGGTCGCCGCGACCGATGGTCCGATGGCTCAGACCCGTGAGCACGTCCTGCTCGCCAAGCAGGTCGGCGTGCCCTACCTGCTCGTCGCCCTGAACAAGGCCGACATGGTGGACGACGAGGAGATCCTGGAGCTCGTCGAGCTCGAGGTCCGCGAGCTGCTCTCGTCGCAGGGCTTCCCCGGCGACGACGCTCCGGTCGTCCGCGTCTCGGGCCTGAAGGCTCTCGAGGGCGACGCCGAGTGGGGCGAGAAGATCGTCGAGCTCATGAACGCCGTCGACGAGTCGATCCCGGACCCGGTGCGCGACCGCGACAAGCCGTTCCTGATGCCGATCGAGGACGTCTTCACGATCACCGGTCGTGGAACCGTCGTCACGGGCCGCGCCGAGCGTGGCACGCTCGCCATCAACTCCGAGGTCGAGATCGTCGGCATCCGCCCGACGCAGAAGACCACGGTCACGGGTATCGAGATGTTCCACAAGCAGCTCGACGAGGCGTGGGCCGGCGAGAACTGCGGTCTCCTGCTCCGTGGTCTGAAGCGCGAAGAGGTCGAGCGCGGCCAGGTCGTCGTGAAGCCGGGTTCGGTCACGCCGCACACCAACTTCGAGGGCACCGCGTACATCCTGTCCAAGGACGAGGGTGGCCGCCACAACCCCTTCTACACGAACTACCGCCCGCAGTTCTACTTCCGCACCACGGACGTCACCGGCGTCATCTCGCTGCCCGAGGGCACCGAGATG
The DNA here is from genome assembly GCF_031178525.1 of Microbacterium sp. Classification (GTDB taxonomy): domain Bacteria; phylum Actinomycetota; class Actinomycetes; order Actinomycetales; family Microbacteriaceae; genus Microbacterium. Next base: position 1,269 of record NZ_JAPSJA010000099.1, on the reverse strand, counting down.
GTCATGCCCGGTGACACCACGGACATGTCGGTGGAGCTCATCCAGCCCATCGCCATGGAAGAGGGCCTCGGCTTCGCGATCCGTGAGGGTGGCCGCACCGTCGGCGCCGGCACGGTGACCAAGATCGTCAAGTAAGTTCTTCTCAGAACTCACTAGGGAGTGGGTCGGATCTTCGGATCCGGCCCACTTTCGTTTTCGCGGGAGGATCGGGAGCGACATGAGCGACATCACGCTGGGACCGCGGCCGCCGCGCAGCTACGCGCGGCTGTGGATCGCCACGTTCCTGCTGCTGATCTACACGGCGTTCGTGCTCCTGATCACGATGTGGCCGAATCCGGGTCAGCTGGAGGTGGGCGGCATCTCGGAGCGCGTGCTGCGCGTCCTGTGGCGGCTCGGTGTGCCGGAGTGGTTCGACTTCGCGATGCTGGAGTTCACGGCGAACATCGCGATGTTCGTGCCCCTCGGCTCCCTGCTGGGTCTCGCGCTGCCGCGGCGGGGCTGGTGGCTCGCGCTCTTCCTGCTGCCGGCGTTCTCGGGCTTCATCGAGGTGACGCAGGGGACCCTGTTGCCGGAGAGATTCTCGACGGTCTCCGACGTCGTCGCCAACACGGCCGGCGGCTACGTCGGACTGCTGCTCGCGACGATCATGCGCGCGCTGCTCCATGCGCGCGATCAGCGGGTCATCGAGCGCGAGATCTGGGAGCGCAACGCCGCCTATCTGCGCGCACGCGCCGAGCTGCGCGCGCGCAACCAGGCAGAGCCGGCCGACCTTGCCACGCAGGTGCTGGAGCCCGGATTCTGGACGGATCCGCGCGGCGAGGCGCCGACCCTGCGGCTGCCCATCGGCCGCTGACGCGGTTGCGGCGTCAGCGACCCATGCCGGTGTAGGTCCAGCCCGCCGCGCGCCACGTCGTGGAATCAGAGGAGGTCCTCCCGACCCGACCGTTGGAGCGTCCCGACGACGCTCTTCACGCGCTGGGCGTGCTCGCTCGTGGTCACGAGCAGGGCGTCCTCGGTGTCGACGACGATCAGGCCCTGGACGCCGACCACCGCGATGACGCGGCTGGTCTGCGAGACGACGAGTCCCGTGGACTCGTCCGCCAGCACCATCTCGTTGGGGCCGAGGATGGACATCTGATCCACCCGCCCGCCCGAGATGAGCTTGGCGAGGCTCGCGAAGTCGCCCACGTCGTCCCAGTCGAAGTGCCCCGGCACGACCGCGAGCCGCCCCTTCTCGGCGGCGGGCTCGGCGACGGCGTAGTCGATCGC
>NZ_JAPSJA010000098.1 GCF_031178525.1 Microbacterium sp. | reverse complement strand
GCGCTGCTGGTGACGGCGCCCGTGACTCGCACGCTGTCGATCGGGCGACCGTTCGCCGACGGATTCGCGTTCCACTCGAAGGTGATTGAGGTTCCGTTGCGCGTCGCCGTCACGTGAGGATTGTGAAGTGGACCATACGGCACCACGGCGCCGGACTGCGCCGACGACGGGCCGGGTTCCGAGTTCGTGCCGCTCGCGACCGCATACGCGCGCACCGCGACGCGGTACTCCCTGCCGTTCTCCAGCCCGCCGATCGTCGCCGACGTGGCCGTGCCCACGTCCTGCCAGCCCCCGCCGTTGAGGCTGTACTGGTAGCGGACCTCGTCGGCGCCCTGCGCCGTGGCGGCCGACCAGGATGCCTGGACCTGCCGGTCGCCGGGCTTGACCGAGGGGGTCCCGGGTGCGGTCGGCGACGTGAACTGCCGCAGCCCGGCGCTCGGCGCGCTCTCCGCGCCCCAGCCGGCCTTGTTCTTCGCCGTCACGCGGAACGTGTAGTCGGAGCCGCTCGCCGGCAGCGAGAACACGGCCGAGGTGCCCGACGTCGTCTGGGCCTTCCCGTATGCGTTGCCACCCTGGTAGGCCTGGACCCGGTACGAGTCCACGGGGTCCCCGCCCGCAGCGGTTCCCTCCACCGCCGGCCACGTCACCTGGATGCCGCCCGGCTCCGGGCCGATCGCCGACTGGCGCGTCGCGGTCGGCGCTCCCGGCGCCTCCGGCGGCTTGGCGGGGATGTTCGTCGCCGACTGGCCGCTCCACTCCGAGGGGTCGGGTGCGCTGTTGTGCGCCCGCACCCGCACCGTATAGGCCGTGCCGTTCGCGAGTCCGTCCCACCACAGCTGGGTATTGCCCGCCGGCACCTCCCGCACGTTGACCCCGTTGGGGGGCGTGGGGGTGATCTCGAGCTCGTAGGTCGTGATCGGCGAGCCCTCGGTCCGCGGGGCCTTCCAACTCACCAGGAGCCCGCTGTCGCGGAACTCGGGCAGCTGCGGCGCGATCGGCGTCTCGGGACGCACGTCGGGGCGCGCATCCTGGCTCACGGGCGACGGATCGCCCTCGCCGACCCGGTTCACGGCGGTGACGGTGAAGCCGTACGTCACGTTGTTCGTGAGGCCGCGCAGCGTGCACGTGGTCTCGGGGCAGACGGTCGAGTACTCGCCGCCCTTCGTCGCCTGCACGCGGTACTCGGTGATCGCGGCGCCATTGTCAGGAGGCGACTGCCACGACAGCGTCACCTGACGGCTCTGGACGTCCGAGACCGTCGGCTTGCCGGGCGCATCCGGCACGCCCTGCACCGTGAGGTTCAGCCGCCCCTCCGCCGTGCGCTCGGGGTCTCCTGTCATGTCCTGCACGCGGTAGCGCACGACGAGCCGGCCATGGAACGCCGCCGCCGGCGTGACGATCACGTGCCCGGCGTCGAAGGACACGTCGGCATCCGCCGCCGCGCCGGTCTCGAGCGTCGCGCCGATGACCTCGAGCGGCGCCTCGCCCGCGAAGGGGTTCGCGTCGTTCTGGAGCACGTCGTGCGTGAGCGTCTCGCCCTGGTTCCACTCCGAGACCGTGTCGTCGGTCGCAACGGGAAGCTCGCGCGTCGAGGCCGTGACGGTGACCTCGATGTTGGCCGTGACCGGCTCCGGGCTCGTCGGGTTGGCCGCGCCGTCGTCCGCGAGCACGACGACGTTCGCCACGGTGCCCTTCTGATCGGCGTCTGCGCGCACCTGCAAGGTCGTCCCGTCGATCTCCGCAGTCATGCCGGCCGGGGTCTCCTGCACCTGGAACGACACCGGGTCGTCGTCGATGTCGGTCGCAAGCCCCGCGAGGTCGACCGTGCCGGGCTCGGGATCGCCGGCACCGACAGTCACCGACGCGCCGCGCATCTCGGGCGGCAGGTTGTCGGGCGGCGTCACAAGGATCGGGATCGACAGGGTCGAGACGCGGCCGTCGGGATCGTCCGGTCCGGATCCGTCGGTCACCTCGAACGTGATCGCATCGTTCCCGGCGAAGCGGTCGGCCGACGTGTAGGTCAGCGTCTGCGGGTCGACCACGAGGTTCTGCCCGTCGCTGTGCGCCGCCGAGACGTTCTCGGCCGTGGTGATCCGGACATCCTTGCCGCTGGGGGCCGTGACGTACTGGGCGAGCGGCAGCTCGATCGTGTCGCCGCTCTTCACGCGCTCGGGCGTCGTCGAGATCAGGTACGGACGCAGGTCCTCCTCGCCCGGCACCCGGATGAACGCGCGCGCGGTGTTCTCCTCGGCGTCGGTGATCCGGTACCCGACCAGGCGGCGCTCCTCCTCGATCTCGACCCGTGCCACCCCGTCGCCGTCGACAGTCACGCCCTGGTCCTCGTCGACCTCGACGCTCAGGTCCTCCGTGATGCCGTCTGGGTCCTCGTCGTTCGCGAGCAGGTTGATCTCGGCCGTGCCGGTGTCGATGTCGACGTTCTCGATCTGGATGCGGTCGTCGCGCGCGATCGGCGGCTGCAGCGGCACGTCCTCGTCCACGACGACCGACAGCACGCCGCGCGCACGGGCGCCGCGCTCGTCCTCGATCGTGTACTGCAGCGAGGTCTCGAGCTCCTGATCGGGCGACGTGACCAGCACCCGGTCCCCGGCCACCTCGGCCTCGACCTGCGGGTCCTCGCCGAGGATCAGGCCGTCCTCTCCCGGCACCAGGGCGAAGCGGTCTCCGTCCGGATCGTTGTCGTTCTCCATCACGGGCGCCGCGACGACACGATCCGGCCGCATCGCGAGCGTGTCGCGCACCGCGAACGGCGCCTGGTTCTCGGTCGTCTGCGGCGCGATCCCGACCCGGATCGACGCCTCGGCCTCGGCGCCGAGCGCGTCGCGCACGCGGTAGGTGAAGGTGTCCACCCCCGAGACGTCGTCGTGTGCGGTGTACTCGAACTGACCGGCCTCGTTGAGCGTGACCGTCCCCTTCTTGGGGCCCGCTCCCGTGACGCCCACCAGGTCGACCGAGTCGCCGTCGGGGTCGATGCCGTCCAGTGGCACCTCGATCGTCGAGACCGTGTCCTCGAGCGTGCGCGCTTCGATGTCCGCCGGCCGGGGGGCGTTGTTGTTCTCGGCGTCGAGCGCGAGGATCTGCACCTTCACGAGCGCCGAGTTGTGCTGCCCGTTGGCGTCGACGGCACGGTACGTGAACTGCACGGCGCCGGGCTCGTCGCCCGCGCGGTAGCGGATCGTGTCCTGCGACACGAACGCCTCGCCCGCCGCCGGCTGCTCGCCGAGGTCCGGGGCGACGTGGAACTCCTCGTCGTTGGGGTGGTTGTCGTTCTCGAGCACGGGGATCGTCACGACGTCGCCCACGCGCACGGTGGCGGTGTCGTCATTGGCGATCGGCGGGCGCACCTTCGTCTGCTTCGGCATCGCGAGCACGACGACCTCGCCCACCGCGGTCTCCGCGCCGTTCGAGATCGTGTACTCGACGGTGGCCTGTGCGGGGTCCCGCCCCGTCATGCCCATGTCCGCCACGCGCAGCGTCTCGTGGCCGAGCACCGACACCGCGACACCGCTGTCCGCCTCGACGCTCACCCTCTGGACGACGAGCACGCCGCCCGCCGGGTCCGAGTCGTTCGCGAGCACGTTCACCAGCGCATCGCCGCCCGCCGGAAGCAGCGCGACATCGCGCACCGCGACCGGCGGCTCTGCCTTCTCGATCGGCTCCAGCACGTCGACGCGCACGAGGCCGTTCACGGGGCTCGTGCCCGAGGTGGCGACGAGATAGTCGACGTAGTAGGTGCCGGCCTTGTTCGACCTGAAGGTGAACGAGTCGTCCGTGAAGTCGGCGACGATCGTGGCGCCCTCGACCTCGCTCACCTGCGTCAGCTCGAGTGGCTCCTTGCTCGCGCTGAGGTCGTTCGCGAGCGGCGTGACGGTGCCCTGCTGACCTGCGCGCACGACGAGATGGTCGGGCGTCGCGATGGGCGGCTGCGACGACGCCGGGCGCACATCCAGCGGGAAGACGCCGGTCACGCTCGTGTGCCCGTCGGACACCGTGATGTTGACCTCGACGATGCCCTGGTTGCCCGAGATCGCCCGATACGTGATGCGGCCGTCGGCCGTGAACTCGACCTCGTCGCCCTCCGCGGCGGTGACGCTCTGCAGGAAGATGTTGTCGCCGTCCGGGTCGATCCAGTCGGGCAGGACGTTGTAGGTCACGGCGTTGCCCGTCTCCACGGGCACCGCGATCTTGCGCAGCTGCTGCGGTCCGGTGTTCTCCTCTTCCGGACGCACGTCGATCGTGACCTTCGCCTCGTCGACGCCGCCGCGGCCGTCGTCCACGCGGTAGGTGAACGGCTCGACGGTCGTGACGTCCTCGGGCACCGTGATCTGCAGCGCGTTGCCGTTGTTCACGGGCACGACGTCGACGTTCCTCGGCACATCGTCGGTGAGGCTCACGACCAGCACGTCGCCGTCGGGGTCGCTGTCCGCGCCCTGCGTGCCGCCGCCCTCGGGATCGCCCTCGTAGCCGGTGAGCACGGGCAGGATCGTCGAGCCGCCCGCGCGCACGCCGAAGCGGTCGTTCGCCGCCTCGGGCTTGGTGTTGTCCGGGCCACGATCCGGCGGCGACGGATCGGGCACCTGCACGGTCGTCGGGTCGGGGTTCTCGACGCCGTCCTCGCTCTTGGGCGGGGTCAGGTCGTTCCAGTTGTCGACCTTCTGCAGCTGGTCGCTCGCCAGCCAGGCCGCACCGCTGAAGACGTTGTTCAGCATCACGACATCGCGGTTCACGCGGAACCGCAGCTCGCCGTCCGCGCGGTACTTGTCGATCGGCATGTCCAGGTCGCCGTCGCCGCCGATGCAGTCGCGCATGAAGTGGCCCGACTCCATCCAGGCGCCGTACGCGCAGCCGTTGAGCCAGACCGGCGCCGTCGGCGTGCCGGTGAAGCCTCCCGCCGGAGTCGCGGTGGGCTCGGATCCGTCGAGGGGCAGGCTCAGCAGCTCGGTGCGCGTCGCGACGATCACGGCATCCCCGTCGGCGGCGTCGAGCGCGAGCTTGGCGTCCTCGGGCTCCTGCAGCGCGACCGGGTCCTGCCCAGGGATGTGCACGGTCCCCGTCGTCGCGTCGAGCACGACGGGGCGCTCGCCGACCGAGCTCACCGACAGCGCGGACTTCTCGTCGACGCCCTCGAGCTTCTGCTCCGTGATCCCCGCGTCCTTGTCGTACGCGCCCTCCGGCGTGACCGGAACCGTGTAGACGGTCGCCTTCGCGGACGACGCGACGTGGACCGCGCCGTCGCGTGCCACCGTGACGTCGACACCCTCTCCGAGCTCGTCGAGGACCGGCTTCGCCTCCGCCGCCGAGAACGACGGCAGCCCGTCGACGGGGACGACGTAGACCGCCCCCTTCTTCGGATCCAGGACGGCGACGGTGCGCGCCGAGTAGTCGAGCTGTGCGTCGCCGGGGAGCTGGATCGCGTCGCCGAGCGACACGGCCGCCGTGTCCACGATCCCGACGGTCGCGGCGCTCGTCTGATGCACGAGGACGGTGCTGCCGTCCTGCAGCACGTCGTAGTCGGCGCTCGGCGATCCGAACTGACCGTCGAGCACACGGGACTCGGCATTGAAGTGGCCGACGAGGCTCGCTTCCGCCTTGGTGATCCACACCGAGCCGTCGTGCAGCTCGAGCTCGGTCGTCGGGTTGCCCTCGTACGCGACGGCCATGGTGGTGATGCCGATCGCGGCCGCCGTGACGATCGCGGCACCGGCGAGCGTGCGCGGGCGGACGTGCAGCCACGACATCGCGCTCACCAGACACCCCCTCCGTGCTCCTGGCGGATATCCTAATCGGCTGGTCTTCCGCCGAAGAACCGGATCCCGGGGAGCTCTGCCCCGCACGACGAAGACCCGGGGCGGCAGGGCCCCGGGTCTTCGCAGACGGCTCGCGCTCAGCGCTTGGCGGCCTTCTTCTCCTTGACCGGCTTCTTCTCCCTGGCGGGCGCCGCGCCGCTCGCTGCGAGCTCGGCGTAGTGCGCGGCGGCCTCCTCCTGACGCTCCTGCTCGGCCCCCGATGCGATGGGGGCGCGCACGTGCTCGGGCGCGAAGCCGAACGCGTCGACCAGGTCCTGCGCGTGGGGGCGCAGGCGCAGGCAGAGCCGGTCGATGTAACGCGTGACCGCGATCGCGCGCTGGTTGGAGAGGCGGCCGTGCATGAGATGCCACGACAGGTGCTTCTCGATCAGGCTCAGGCCGAACAGGTCGCGCAGCCAGCCGAGGATCTGCTTCGTGCCGGGGTCCTCGATGCTCGCGACGGCGTCGGTGAACGCCTCCCACTGCAGCAGCTCGCCGTGCGCGCGCGCCGCCTCGAGCAGCTCGGCCTGGTTCTCGTTGAACAGCGCCTGGGCGGCCTCGGGACCGAGCTTGGATGCCGAGCGCAGCCGGCCCGCGACGTCGGCCACCATGCGCTGCACGCGTGCGGTGAGCAGCTCGTGCTGGTCCTTCGCCCGCAGGCCCAGCTCGACAGAGCGCGCGACCTGCCCGAGGTCGGCGACGGCCTGGCCGAACTGGCGAAGGCCCGCGCCGTGGAACACCTTGCCCGCCGTCTGGCCGACCACGAAGGCGGCGATCTCCTTGGAGTCCTTGCCCTTGAACTGCTTCGCGTAGTCGCCGAGCAGCCGCTTGCCGACGAGCTGCAGCAGCACGTTGTTGTCGCCCTCGAACGTCACATAGACGTCGAGGTCGGCGCGCAGGCCCACGAGCCGGTTCTCGGCGAGGAATCCGGATCCGCCACAGGCCTCGCGCGCCTCCTGGATGGTGTCGAGCGCGTGCCACGTCGACAGCGACTTCAGCGCGGCGGCGAGCGTCTCGAGATCCTCGCGGCTCTCCTCCGTGTCGTTCGCGCCGCCGAAGACGGCGTCGAACTTCTGCAGCAGCTCGTCATGCGCGAACGCCTGAGCGTAGGTCGTTGCCAGGCGCGGCAGCAGGCGGCGCTGGTGCTTCCCGTAGTCGAGCAGCACCGATTCCACGCCGCCGGCCCCCTCGAACTGACGCCGCTGGTTGCCGTAGGTGACGGCGATCTTCAGCGCGAGCGCCGACGCGTTGGTCGCGGCGCCGTCGAGCGACACGCGACCCTGCACGAGTGCGCCGAGCATCGTGAAGAAGCGGCGGCCGGGGCTCGCGATCGGACTCGAGTAGCTGCCGTCGGCCGCGACATCGCCGTAGCGGTTCAGGAGGTTCTCGCGCGGGACGCGCACCTGCGTGAAGTGCAGGCGGCCGTTGTCGATGCCGTTCAGTCCGCCCTTGACGCCGTCGTCCTCGCCGCCGACCCCCGGCAGGAACTCGCCGTTGTCGTCGCGGATCGGGACGAAGAAGCAGTGCACGCCGTAGTTGACGCCGCCCGTGATCAGCTGGGCGAACACCGTCGCGGCCTTGCCGTGCACGGCGGCGTTGCCGAGGTAGTCCTTCCACGCGCCGCGGAACGGCGTGTGGATGACGAACTCCTCGGTGTCGGGGTCGTACGTCGCGGTCGTGCCGATCGCGGCAACATCCGATCCGTGTCCCGTCTCCGTCATGGCGAACGCGCCGGGGATCTCGAGCGAGACGGCGCCGCGCAGCCACTTGTCCCAGTGCTTCTTGGTGCCGAGCTGATAGATCGCCGACGTGAACAGGCCCCACTGCACGCCCGCCTTGATCTGCAGGCTGGGGTCGGCGAGCACGAGCTCCTCGAAGCTCGCGAGGTTGCCGCCGTTATTGTCCTCGCCGCCGTACTCGGCGGGGAACGCGCGCGAGATGGACTTGTGCTGCACGAGCAGCCCGAGCTGACTGAAGACGCGCTCGCGGTGCTCGTGGTGCGTCTGACCGTCGATGCGCCAGAAGGCGGGGTCCTTGATCATCTCGCGCGCCGTGCGGCGGATGTCTGCCCACGTGCCGAGCAGCTTGTCCGTGACGAGCGGGATGTCGAGCTTCGGAGCGTCGACGCCTGTTTCGTGGGCGCGCGCGGCGTCGGTCGCTTTCGGGCGAACAGCGGTGTCTGCCATGTCTGCCTCTCACAACGGCTGGAGTGGATGGGTTCCGCGTGCCGCCGGGCGGACGCGGGCATTCGTCACAACCGTAGGACGGCCACAAGCGGCGGCGAAACACCTTGTAGTGCCTCGACAGGATGCCGGTGGACCGTCGGAGAACCCGATGTGCGGGCGCCACAGTCACGCCCGCGCGTCGACCGTCGCCCGCGGCGAGCGCCGGCCGCTGGTCAGTTCGCGGCGATGACCGCCAGCACCGCGTCGCCGTATGCCTCGCGCTTGCGAGCGCCGATGCCGGAGATGCCGGCGAGGCCGTCGAGCGTGGCGGGGCGGTGCTCCGCGAGCGCGCGCAGCGTCGCGTCGCCGAACACGATGTACGCGGGAACGCCCTGCTCGCGCGCCTGCTCGGCGCGCCACGCGCGCAGCGCCTCGAACAGCCCGCGGTGCTCCGGCGCGACCTGATCCGCCGTCGACGCCTTGCGCGCCGCGCCGCCGCGCGACACCCGGCCGATCACGTCGCGGCGCAGCGGAACCGCCGTCTCGCCGCGCAGCACCCCGGCGCTCGCGTCGCTCAGGGCGAGCGTGCCGTATTCGCCCTGCGCCACGAGCAGTCCCCGCGCGAGGAGCTGGCGGACGACGCTGCGCCAGTCCTGCTCGGACAGGTCGGCGCCGATGCCGTAGGTGGCGATCGACTCGTGCCCCAGCTTGCGGATGCGGTCGGTCGAGGCTCCGCGCAGGATGTCGATCAGATGGCCCGCACCGAACGCCTGATTGCGCTCCCGCTTGAGCCGCACGACGGTCGAGAGCAGCTTCTGCGCCGGAACGAGGCCGTCCCACGTCTCGGGCGGGGCCAGGCACGTGTCGCAGTTGCCGCAGGGCTCGGACGGCTGCCCGAAGTACGACAGGAGGTTCTGGCGGCGGCAGCCGACGGTCTCGCACAGCGCGAGCATCGCGTCGAGGTGCTGCCCCTGACGCTGCTGGATGGCGCGGTCGCCGTCGCCCTGCTGGATGAGCCGCCGCTGCTGCACGACGTCGCCCAGCCCGTACGCCATCCACGCCTGCGCGGGCTC
>NZ_JAPSJA010000350.1 GCF_031178525.1 Microbacterium sp. | reverse complement strand
GCGCTGCGGGCGATCCTGCGGTCCGACCCCGACGTGATGCTCGTGGGCGAGATCCGTGACGCCGAGACGGCGAACATCGCGATCGAGTCGGCCCTCACGGGCCACCTCGTCCTCTCCACGCTGCACACGAACGACGCGCCCAGCGCCGTGACGCGGCTGATCGAGATGGGCGTCGAGCCGTTCCTCGTCGGCTCGGCGCTGGATGTGGTGGTCGCGCAGCGACTCATCCGGCGCCTGTGCGACCGCTGCAAGGAGCCGGATGCCGTCACGGACGCCGAGCTGAGCGCGAGCGGCTTCGTCCGCCCGGCTGGCGACCCGCGCCCGGTCTACCGCCCCGTGGGCTGCCAGCACTGCGCCGAGACGGGCTATCGCGGCCGGACCGCCATCCACGAGGTGATGGCCGTGACCGAGGAGATCGAGCGCCTGGCCGTGGCACGCGCGTCGAGCACCGAGATCGCGCGCGTCGCCCGGGCCCAGGGCATGCACACCCTTCGCGAGGACGGCTGGCTGAAGGCGCTCGACGGGATGACCTCGATCGAGGAGATCCTGCGCGTCGTGGCGTGAGCCGCGGGAACGGGGGGCGTCCTCGGCCCGTCTCGACGCGCTTCGCTCGCACGACGAGCCAGCCTGACGGGACCGACGATCCGTATCCGCTCCCGGTGAGTTGGGGGACGTGAGCGGCGGGATGGCGGCCGACCGCTACAGTGTGCGGGTGGACCTGGTCTCCCCCGCGTCCGAGCCCCCGATCGGACGCCACGCCTCCTCGTCGCCCTTCACCGTCGTCGACGCCCTGCACAGGGTGGTCGCCGACGGAGGATCCGACCTGCACATCACGGCCGGGGTGCCGCCGATGATGCGACTGCACGGATCCCTCAAGCCGATCGACGGCGCGCCCGTCTGGACGGCGGATGACGTGCGCCGCGAGGTGACGTCGATCCTGACGGCCGAGCAGCTTGCGCAGTTCGACAGCTCGCACGAGCTCGACTTCGCGTACCCGCTGTCGCCCGGCGCCCGCTTCCGTGCGAACATCTATCAGCAGCGCGGCACGACGGGGGCGGTGTTCCGGTTCATCCCGACGAACATCAAGTCGCTGGGCGAGCTCGGCATGCCCCGCGCGCTGTCGCGGTTCGCCGAGATGCCTCGCGGCCTCGTCCTCGTGACAGGACCCACCGGATCCGGCAAGTCGACGACCCTCGCGGCCATGATCGATCAGATCAACCGCACGCGCGCCGACCACATCATGACGATCGAGGATCCGATCGAGTTCCTGCACCCGCACCGGCGGTCGATCGTGAACCAGCGCGAGGTCGGTCACGACACCGCGTCGTTCCAGACCGCGCTGCGCCAGGTGCTGCGACAGGACCCGGACGTCATCCTGATCGGCGAGATGCGAGACCTCGAGACGATCTCGGTCGCCCTCACGGCCGCAGAGACCGGTCACCTCGTGTTCGGCACGCTGCACACGCAGAGCGCGCCGCAGACGATCGACCGCATCATCGACGTGTTCCCCCCGCACCAGCAGCAGCAGGTGCGCACGCAGCTCGCCGCGACGCTGCGCGGCGTGGTGTGCCAGACGCTCGTCCCCGACGCCCGGGGCACCGGCCGCGTGGCCGCGACCGAGGTGCTCGTGATGACGCCCGCCGTGGCGAACCTGATCCGTGAGGAGCAGATGCACCAGCTGCCCGGCGTCCTCCAGGCCGGGTCCATCCACGGCATGCACACGCTCGACCAGAACCTCGCGGAGCTCGTCGACCAGGGCCGCATCACGTACGAGGCGGCCGAGGAGCGCGCGCAGGACAAGGACGGCTTCCGTCAGCTCGCCCGCCGGTCGGCCTCGGGCGGCGCCCTCGGCGCAGAGCCCGACTACGGCGACCTGTACTCACGACGCAGCAGGCGGCAATGAGCACGAGCACGGCGCAGGCCTTCGACTACGTCGGGCGCGACGCCACGGGCAGGAAGCGCCGCGGAACCGTGGATGCGCCCAGCAAGGCCGTCGCGATGGCGCGCGTGCGCGAGATGGGGATCACGGTGACGTCGGTCACCGAGTCGAGCATCCTCACGCGTGAGATCGACTTCTCGCTGTTCCAGAAGAAGATCGGGCTGCGCGAGGTGTCGCTCGCGATCCGCCAGATCTCCACCATGATCGACGCGGGGCTCACGCTCGTGCGCGGCCTGTCGATCATCGTCGGTCAGCTCGACAACACACGTCTGCGCGACGTCTTCACCACCGTGCTGCGCGACATCGAGCGCGGC
>NZ_JAPSJA010000349.1 GCF_031178525.1 Microbacterium sp. | reverse complement strand
CCAGCAGACACGTGCGGCCGTGCACCTCACCCACGATGTCGTGCACGGTGACCTGGTTGGCGACCTTCGGGTCGCGGCGCTTGTGGATGATCGCCAGCGGCGCGCCGAACTCGTCGGCCCACGTGTCTGCAACGCGCACGCGGCCCATGTCGGGCGAGACGACCGTGAGGGTCTCGCGGTCCTCGCCCTGCAGCGACTCGGCGAAATAGCGCGCGAGGATGGGCTTGGCGAACAGGTGGTCGACGGGCCCGTCGAAGAAGCCCTGGATCTGCGCGGCGTGCAGGTCGACGCTCATGATGCGGTCGGCGCCCGCGGTGGCGATCAGGTCGGTCACGAGGCGCGCGGAGATCGGCTCGCGACCCCGGCCCTTCTTGTCCTGACGCGAATAGGGGTAGTACGGGGCCACGACGGTGATGCGCTTGGCCGACGCGCGCTTGAGCGCGTCGAGCATGATGAGCATCTCCATGATCCACTCGTTGACGGGGCTTCCGAACGTCTGGACGAGGAAGACGTCGGCGCCGCGCATCGAGGTCTCGAAACGCGTGTAGATCTCGCCCGATGCGAAGGTGCGGCGCTCGGTCGGCGCGACCTCGATGCCGAGCTGCTCGGCGATCGCGTGCGCGAGCTCCGGGTGCGAACCCCCGGCCACCACGACGAGGCGCTTCTTTGTCTTCGTGACGATCCCGGGGGCGATGCCCCGCTGTCGCTCGTCGTCAGTGGTCGTCCTGCTCTTGCGCGCCATCGGCCGCCTTCTCTGCGCTTCGGGCGCGCTCCGCGGCCGCGGCCGCTGCGGTGCCCGCTCGGTTCTTGTCCACCCACCCCTCGATGTTGCGCTGAGGGGCGACACTCAGGGCGAGAGCTCCGGCGGGGACGTCCTTGCGGATCACGGCCCCGGCTCCGGTCTTCGCGCCGGCCTCAATCCTAACCGGCGCCACGAAGACGTTATGAGACCCGGTGTGCACCTCGTCGCCGATCTCGGTGCGGTGCTTGGCGATGTCGTCGTAGTTCGCGGTGATCGCCCCGGCGCCGAGGTTCACGCCGCGCCCGATCGTCGTGTCGCCCACGTACGACAGGTGCGGCACCTTCGAGCCCTCCCCGATCTGGGAGTTCTTGACCTCGACGTAGGTGCCGACCTTCGCGCCCGCCGCCAGCTCGGCGCCCGCGCGCAGGTAGGCGAAGGGACCCACGCTCGCGCCCGCGCCGATCACCGCGAGCGTCGCGTCCGCGCGGCGCACGGTCGCACCCTCGCCCACCTCGCAGTCGACGAGCGAGGTGTCGGGGCCGATGGTCGCGCCCTCGGCGATCGTCGTGGCGCCCAGGATGTGCGTGTTCGGCAGGATCGTGACGTCCTGCGCCAGCGTGACGGTGTCGTCGATCCACGTCGTCGCCGGATCCTGGATCGTGACGCCCTCGCGCTGCCAGCGGCGCACGATGCGCGCGTTCAGGATGGCGGCGGCCTCCGACAGCTGCACGCGGTCGTTCACGCCGAGCGCGATGCGCGCGTCGGAGGCGGCCTGCGCGGCCACCTGACCACCGGTCTCGCGCAGCAGGCGCACCACGTCCGTCAGGTACATCTCGCCCTGCGCGTTGGCGGTGCCCACGCGCGCGAGGCTCTCGCGGAGCGACGCGGCGCGGAAGACGTAGACGCCGGCGTTGATCTCGGCGACCGCGGCCTCGTCCTCGCTCGCATCCTTCTGCTCCACGATGCGGGAGACCGATCCGTCCGCGTCGCGGATCACGCGGCCGTAGCCCGTGGGGTCGTCCAGCGTGGCGCTCAGCAGCGTCGCGTCGGCGGCGGCCGCGCGGTGCGCCTCCAGCAGCGCGCCGAGCGTGTCGGTCTCGAGCAGCGGCACGTCGCCCGACAGCACCAGCACATCGCCCTGGAACTCGGCGGGCAGCGCCTCGACCGCGAGCTGCACCGCGCGGCCCGTGCCGGGGATCTCGTCCTGGTCGACGACGTCCACGCCCGGGATGTCCTCGAGCGCCTGGACGATGCGGTCGCGCTCGTGACGCACGACGACGCGCACGATCGAGGCGGGCAGCTGCTGCGCGGTGTGCAGCACATGACCGAGCAGCGTCCTGCCGCCGATCGGGTGCAGCACCTTGGGCAGCTTCGAGCGCATCCGCGTGCCCTGCCCCGCGGCGAGGATGACGATGGCCAGGTCGGTGTTGTCGGTCATGCTCCGCCACCAGGATTCGAACCTGGTCCTCACAGCTCCAAAGGCTGTCGTGCTGCCGTTACACCATGGCGGA
>NZ_JAPSJA010000348.1 GCF_031178525.1 Microbacterium sp. | reverse complement strand
GTGAGCAGCTTCGGCGTGCGCGCGAGGGCCTCGCGCCACCACGTCTCGAACGATCGGACGTCGAACACGTCGGCGGGGATGCGCGCGTCGTAGAACGCGAAAACGGCCTCGTCGCCGGCGAGGATGTCGCGCCGCCGCTCGCGCTCCTCGAGCTTCTCGAGGCGGCGCCGCAGCTCGTGGTTCTGACGCAGGAACGCCGTGATGTTCTGCGGCAGGCGGGACGGATCCCACTCGCCTTCGACCAGCGCGTGGCGGACGAACAGCTCGCGCGCGGCGGCGCGGTCCACGCGGGCGAACTGGATGCGGCGGCGCGGCACGATCTCGACGCCGTACAGCGTGACCTTCTCGTACGCGACGGCCGCGCCTGCGTCCTTGGACCAGTGAGGTTCCGACACCTGCCGCTTGGCCAGTTCGCCCGCGAGCGCCTCGGCCCACGCCGGATCGATCTGCGCCACCGTCCGGGCGAACAGCCGCGACGTCTCGACGAGCTCGGCCGCCATGACGGCCTTCGGGCGGCGCTTGCGCAGCACCGATCCCGGGAAGACCGAGAACTTCACGCCGCGTGCGCCGCGGTACTCGGCGCCGCGGCGCGGGTCCTTGCTCTTCTCTCGCTCGTCGAGGACGCCGATCTGCGACAGCAGGCCCGCCAGCAGCGCCTGATGGATGGCATCGCCCTGCGCTCCCGGGACGGCGGCAGGACCATCGCCGGGGGACCGGTGCGCTTCGTCCCGCCGGGGTCGCTTCCCGTCCTCGCGTGACGAGCGGTGGCCGGCGAGGCTGCGCAGCTGGCGGTGCACATCGAACCACTCGCGCACGCGCACGTAGTTCAGGAACTCCGCGCGGCACAGGCGGCGGAACGCGCTCGAGCCGAGTTCGCGCTGCTTCTCCTGCAGGTGGTTCCAGAGCTTCAGCAGCGTCAGGAAGTCGCTCGTCGGATCCGCGAAGCGCGCGTGCGCCTGGTCGGCCTGCTCGCGCTGCTCCTCCGGGCGCTCCCGAACGTCCTGGATCGACAGCCCCGACACGATCGCGAGCACCTCGTCGACCGTGCCGTTGCGCTGCGCCTCGACGAGCATGCGGGCGAAGCGCGGGTCGATCGGCAGGCGCGCGATGTCGCGGCCGACGCGCGTGAGCCGCGGCGATCCGTCGCGGATCAGCGTGACCGCGCCGAGCTCGACGAGCAGGTCGGTGGCCGCCTTGACGCCGCGCGAGTCGGGGGGCGTGAGGAAGGGGAAGCGCTGGATGTCGCCGAAGTCGAGAGCGAGGGCCTGCAGGATCACGGACGCCAGCGACGTGCGCAGGATCTCCGGCTCGGTGAACTCGGGACGGCGCGCGAAGTCGTCCTCGCCGTAGAGGCGGATCGCGATGCCCTCGCTGGTGCGACCCGCACGACCGGAGCGCTGCTGCGCGGACGCCTGCGAGATCGCCTCGATCGGCAGCCGCTGCACCTTGGCGCGGTTGCTGTAGCGCGAGATGCGAGCGGTGCCGGTGTCGATCACGTACTTGATGCCCGGCACGGTCAGCGACGTCTCGGCGACGTTGGTCGCCAGGATCACGCGGCGCTTCAGGCCGGCGACGGTCGAGCGCTCGAACACGCGGTGCTGCTCGGCGGCGCTCAGCCGGCCGTACAGGGGCAGGACCTCGGTGGGCGCCCGCTGATCGCGGAACGCGCCGCGCACGGCATCGGCCGCGTCGCGGATCTCCGCCTCGCCGGGCAGGAAGACCAGCACGTCCCCTGGCGCTTCGCGGTCGAGCTCGCGCAGCGCCGCCACGATCGCCGACACCTCGTCCTCGGCGTCGTACCCCTCCTCCGCGGCGAGAGGGCGACCCGAGACGGAGCCGGCGGCATCCGCGGGAGAGGTGCCCGGTTCTGCCTTCGTCGTGTCCACGAGCGGGCGGTACCGGATCTCGACGGGGAAGGTCCGCCCCGAGACCTCGATCACCGGAGCGGGCGTGCCGTCCGCGCTCGCGAAGTGCCTGGAGAACGACGCGGGATCGATCGTCGCGGACGTGATGATCACCTTGAGGTCTGCGCGCTGGGGCAGCAGCTGCTTCAGGTATCCCAGCAGGAAGTCGACGTTGAGGGACCGCTCGTGGGCCTCGTCGACGATGATCGTGTCGTAGCGCGACAGCATCCGGTCGCGGTGGATCTCGTTGAGCAGGATGCCGTCGGTCATCAGCGCGATGCGCGTCGCGTCCGACACCTTGTCGGTGAAGCGCACCTTGTAGCCGACCGTGCCGCCCAGCGGCACCTGGAG
>NZ_JAPSJA010000347.1 GCF_031178525.1 Microbacterium sp. | reverse complement strand
CGCTCGCGCTCGTCGACCGGCGTCGATCCGGTGATCTTCGGCGCGTTCAGGGCCTCGGACAGCTCGTCGAGCTGCTCGAGGTACTGCCCGATCACGAGGATCTGCTCGTTCGGGTGCTTCGCGATCAGGCTGCGCACCACGTCGATCTTGGCCGGGGCGGTGGCGGCGAGACGGTACCGGTCCTCGTCCGCGCTCGCGGCGTACTCGAGCCGCTCGCTCGGCGGCAGATCGACGCGCACCTCGTAGCACGCGGCGGGGGAGATGAAGCCCTGGGCCTCGATCTCCTTCCACGGCGCGTCGAACCGCTTGGGGCCGATCAGGCTGAACACGTCGCCCTCGCGGCCGTCCTCGCGCACGAGCGTGGCGGTGAGGCCGAGGCGGCGGCGAGCCTGCAGGTCGGCCGTGAGCTTGAACACCGGCGCGGGCAGCAGGTGCACCTCGTCGTACACGATCAGGCCCCAGTCGAGGGCGTTCAGCAGCGCGAGGTGCGGGTACTCGCCCTTCCGGCGCGCCGTCAGGATCTGGTACGTCGCGATCGTGACCGGCTTGACCTCCTTGGTCTGGCCGGAGTACTCGCCGATCTCCTCGGGCGACAGCGACGTGCGCTTGAGCAGCTCGTCGCGCCACTGCCGCGCGGACACGGTGTTCGTGACGAGGATGAGCGTCGTCGTCTTGGTCTCGGCCATCGCCGCGGCGCCGACGAGCGTCTTGCCCGCGCCGCAGGGGAGGACGACGACACCGGATCCGCCGTCGTGGAACTTCTCGACGGCCTCGCGCTGATAGGGGCGCAGCGCCCAGCCGTCCTCGTCGAGGTCGATCGGGTGCGGCGTGCCCGGCGTGTAGCCCGCGAGGTCCTCGGCGGGCCAGCCGATCTTGAGCAGCTCCTGCTTGATGTGGCCCCGCGCCCACGCGTCCACCACGTAGGTGTCGGGTGTCGGCTGCGCCACCAGCAGCGGCTGGATGCGCTTGTTGCGCGAGACCTCCGCCAGCACGGCGCGGTCGGTGGACGTCAGCAGCAGCTCGCCGTCCTCCCCGCGCCGGATCGTGAGCCGGCCGTACCGGTTCACGGTCTCGCGGATGTCGACGGAGACCGACGGCGGCACGGGGAAGCGCGACCAGGTGTCGAGCGTCCGCAGCATGTCGTCGGCGGTGTGCCCGGCCGCGCGGGCGTTCCAGAGGCCGAGCCGCGTGATCCGGTACGTGTGGATGTGCTCGGGCGCGCGCTCGAGCTCGGCGAAGATCGCGAGCTCGTGTCGCGCGGTCTCCGCCTCGGGGTGGGCGACCTCCAGCAGCACTGTGCGGTCGCTCTGGACGATCAGGGGGCCATCAGCCATAGCCGACCAGTCTACCGGCGTCGGGAGAGCAGAGGGCGAATCGCCGCCGACGCGCGGGCGGCTCACGCCGGTCGCACCGCCGTGATGCTCTTGACGGGCAGCGTGCGCTCGACGTCGGCACCGCGGTCGAGCCCGCGCAGGCGCCCACCGCCGAGGCCCGTGGCCTCGAGCACGAACGTGCGGGTCGATCCGTCGGGCAGCGACACGTCGACCTCGAGCAGGGCCTTCGCGCGCACGGCGGTCTCGAGCTCGCGCTCCCGCCAGGCGGCATCCGCATCGCCCTTGTGGGCGGCGCGCAGCTGGGCCAGCAGCGCGGCGTAGCGCGCGAGCGGATCGGCGGCGGAGGGGGCGGAGGTGATCCGATTGCGATCGAGCGTCTCGGGTCCGCCCTGCTCATCGAGCGCGACCACGGGGTACTTGGCGTCGGCGAGCGCCCAGTACACGGCCTCGCGCGAGGCGCGCGTGCGGAGCATCCTGCCGTCCTGCACGAGCCCGAGCGGGCGCAGCGCCTGATCCACCGCGATCGTCTCGAGCAGCGCATGGTCGCGGCTGGAGACGATCGTGTGACCGCCTTCGGGCTCCGGCGACACCCGCACCAGCCCATGCCGCTCGGCGATTCGCTGCACGAGGTACTCGAGCGGCTGCGGCACGCCCGTGAGGGAGAGCGAGGAGAGGAACGACAGGATGCTGTCGGAGGTCTCGCCGGCGGACATGGCGCGCGCGATCGACGCCTCCGTGAAGCGGTAGGTCGACGCCTGGGCGTGCGACTCGCGCGTCGCGATGCTCTGCAGCCGCACGTCAAGGGCCGGCGCGAGCGGGCCCGGGGAGATCGCCGTGAGGTCGTTCTGCAGGAAGACCTTGTCGACCTCGTTCGGCAGCAGCGCCACGAGAGCGGCGGGATCCGCGGCGTCGCCCTCGCGCAGCGACG
>NZ_JAPSJA010000097.1 GCF_031178525.1 Microbacterium sp. | reverse complement strand
GCCTCCCAGTGAGGGCGTCTCCTCGCTGCGTGCGGCGGCCTGGAGTGCGGACACGAGCAGGTCGTGCCGTTTCTGTGCAGCGGTGCGGGCGTCGCTGACGGCATCGTCGCTCGTCCACTCTTCGTCCGGATCCTTCAGGCCGGGGTCGGTGCCGAAGCGAACGG
The DNA here is from genome assembly GCF_031178525.1 of Microbacterium sp. Taxonomy (GTDB): domain Bacteria; phylum Actinomycetota; class Actinomycetes; order Actinomycetales; family Microbacteriaceae; genus Microbacterium. The sequence goes on along the minus strand of NZ_JAPSJA010000097.1, from coordinate 8,906 downwards.
CGGGGTTGCAGTACGCATCCGAGAGGCGCTGGAACTGAGCCATCAGCTCGGGCGTGCCGTTGCCGCGGAACGGATAGAGACCGTCTTTGAGCGGGCCGAAGGTGATGCCGCGACGTGCCGCTGCACGTTCCGGGTCGGGCGGCGTGCCGTCCTGATCGAGCAGCAGGCCCCAGGTCTGAACGTGGGTCTTGAGCTCCGCGAACGTGCATGGGAGGGTGCCGGTGGCGGATCCGGTGGCGAGATCGACGAGTGACTCCTCGGCGAGGGCCGCCATCTCGGGATCTGCTCGGTGTTCGACACCCCGCAGCATGGCGGAGATCTGCGTCGCCGCGTTCGTGCCGATGCGCCCCTCGTCAAGGGCCGACGCAAGCGCGGGCAGAGCGGGAGGCAGGGTTTCGCCCGTCAGGGACAGGCGCGCCGACGTTCGCTTGTTGAGGGTGACGCGACGAAGGACCTCAGCGGTCGGCGCCTGGGTGACGCGTTCGATCAGCTCGACGCCGTTGCGACACCCGTGCCGCGCGGCGAGGTTCTGATCGCCGGGGCGGAGGGACCGCTTCTCGAGTTCGCCGGCGGCGCGCACCCGAAGCGCGTCGAGGATGCGCCCGCCTTCCTCGACGATGCGGGCGAAATAGACGGCGTCCGCGTCGCTGAGCCCGCCGACGCGATCGAGCTGGTCACGCAGCTCCCAGCAGGCGAGCCCGATCCGACTCACCGCGTCAAGCGGATCTTCGAAAACCGGAACCTCGTCCATGACTGAAGTGTAGTACAAATCTACCACATAGGGAAGATTGGTTGCGCGCAGAAGTCGAAAGTACGGGGGGTAGCGTGGCGCGCATGCGCATCCTCATCATCGGCGGCACCGGCAACATCAGCTCCTACGTCACGACGCTCGCGGTCGAGCGCGGACATGACGTCACGCTGCTGAACCGCGGCAATCGCGAGCTGCCCGTCGGTGTGCGCGGGCTCGTCGGCGACGCGGGAGATGCGGATTCCATCGCGAGCGCGATCGGCGACGAGACATTCGACGTCGTCGCGAACTTCCGCAGCTTCTCGCCGCAGCAGGTGACCGACGACATCCGGATCTTCGGCGGACGCACCGGGCAGTACATCTATATCTCGAGCGCGTCGGCGTACCAGAAGCCGATCGCGCAGCTGCCGATCGTCGAGTCGACGCCGCTGCGCAACCCGTTCTGGCAGTACTCCCGCGACAAGATCGCGAGCGAGGATCTGCTCGTCGCGGCGTATCGCGACAGCGGTTTCCCGATGACGATCGTGCGGCCCAGCCACACGTACGGGCCGGCACTGATCCCGCTCGAAGGGGCCTGGACCACGCTGCAGCGGATGATCGACGGCCGTCCCGTCGTCGTGCACGGCGACGGCACGAGCTGGTGGACGCTCACGCATTCACGCGACTTCGCGCGAGCGTTCGTGGGACTGTTCGGCAACCCCCACGCGATCGGCCAGGCCGTGCACATCACGAGCGACGAGAGCCTCACGTGGGACGAGATCGCACGGCTGATGGGGCGAGCGCTCGGCGTCGAGCCCGAGATCGTGCATGTTACCTCGGAGGCGATCGGGCGGGAGATCCCCTCGATGGGCCCGGGGCTGGTCGGCGACAAGGCGCACTCGGTGCTGTTCGACAACACCCGGATCAAGCAGCTCGTGCCCGGATGGGTCGCCACGACGCCCTTCGCCGACGGAGCCCGCGAGATCGCCGAGTGGTACCGCGCGGACCCGTCGCGCCAGAAGGTGGATCAGGAGCTGGACGCCGCCTTCGACCGGCTGGTCGCGACGCACGGCTGAGTCGTCCGGCCGGTCAGGAGCAGCCGGCGCCGTCGGGGTTCTGGATGCAGTCCTGCTGGACCAGTGCGGTGTGCACCTCGACGATCCGGATGTCGCGGGCCGCGGCGGGTGCGGAGATGACCCCGTCGACGGAGCGCGTTCCCCACTCGCCGAAGTCGACGACCGCCGTGTAGAGCGCGGTGACGGTGAGCGTGTAGGTGCCCTTCTCGGCATAGGCATGGCTGGTGTCGGTGGGGCTGAACTCGGGCTGCCCGAGCGTCTGCCACGCGGCGCCGCCCGTGCGCGAATCGGTGACCGTGCCGTCGCCCCAGTCCTGTCGGAACCCGGCCGGCGTGAACGTCACCGACACCGGGAACCCGAACAGCTCGCCGTCGATCGTCTGCGCGCTCGAGGTGGCGATCGTGTTCAGCGGCATGTTCTTCGCGCCGATCCCATCGGGCTCGGTCGCGACCGACGGGGGAGCCGGAACGAAGGACGCGAGGTCGGTGAGCGTGACCACCGCGGGTGGGGCCTGCGGCTCTTCGGGTTCCGCGGTCTCCTCGGTGGGCTCGGGGATGTCGATCGTGCACTCCGGGCCAACGATGGTGCTTTGGTCATCCAGGCATAGGCGCGTGCCGCTGGTGTTGTTCTTCCCATCGTCTGGCTGCCCGTGGCTGTTTGACGCGGGCGGGCTCCAGGCGCCGTCGAAAGGAGGAGCATCGCTCGGAGGATCCTCGGCGTCACGGATCGTCCAGGATCCGCCCGTCGATACACCGGTGCCTGTGTTCGTGGGGTCGTCCAGCATTGGACACATGCCGGCATCGATGAGGATTTGGGGGCAGGATCCCGCGCTCGCCGCCGCGGCGGTCGGAGTTAGAAGGGATGACGCGGCGATGGAAATTGCTACGGCCGCATGCACCGCAATCAGTTGGCCGTGCACTCGTTACCATCCTCGACTTGCTCTGTAGATGAGATGCGCATGCGCTCGTTGATGCTGACAAGCACTACTTCCTGCCCAATTACGGCATCGGCGTCGGGGTTTAGTTCCTTGCCGGTCTGATCGCGGATGACGCGGTCGCTGGTGTCGAGACAGGCGAGAGCTTTCACTTCAGCCGCTCCGGCGACGAGGCTCACGCTTTGCGCTGTGAATGACACAATCCGAACTGAGCCCTCGGATTGGAGGCCCTGCTCGTCGAAGAGCGCCTGCGCCGCCTCTTCCGATTCGCGCGCTTCGTGCACCAGGTACTGAAGCGGGTCGCTAGTGTTCTGTCCCCCGTAGTAGTCGTCCACAGAGCTCGTGTACGCGCGGTACGTCTCCTCGGCCGCCGCGAACGCCTCCTCCTCACTCACGAATCCAGTTGTGCTCGGGGACGGCGTCGGCGCAGGCGTCGCCGCGCATCCGCTCAGCCCGATGGCGAGCAGGGCGGCGACGGCAACCGACGAACGACGAGACAGCATGCCCCCAAGGTAGGGCCGGAGACGGTCGCGGCGAAGGAGTTATCCCCAGGCGGCCGCACCTAAAATGGGAGCGAAACGGGGGTGCGGATGAGGCTGTGGTCGTTGCATCCTGAGCTGCTCGATCGGCAGGGGCTCACCGCGGCGTGGCGCGAGGCGCTGCTGGCCCAGGCGGTGCTGCTGGGGCGCACGCGTGGGTACACCAAACATCCTCAGCTGGAGCGGTTCCGCGCCCACGAGCAGCCCACGGGAGCCATCGCGTCGTATCTGTCCGCGATCGCCGCCGACGCCGCGCGCCGCGGCTACCGTTTCGATGTCGAGCGGATCGCCGAGCTCCCCACGCCGGGCACCACGCTCATCCCCGTGACGGAGGGGCAGGTCGCCTTCGAGTGGGAGCACCTGCTGCGCAAGCTCTCCGAGCGCTCGCCCGCGGTGCACGAGCAGGTCGTCGGTGGCTCGCCCCTGCTGCACCCAATGTTCGTCGTCGTCCCGGGCGATATCGAGCCCTGGGAACGCCCGTGATCAGTCGTCCGCGAGCCACTTCAGGATCAGCTCGGCGGCCGGATCCGGGTTCTTGATCATGGTCTCGTGGCCGCTGCCGGGCACCTCCTCGAGGCGCGCGCTCGGCACCGCAGAGGCGACGTACTCGCACCACTCCCGAGGAGCGACGGTGTCGGCTTCGCCGCGCAGCACGAGGACGTCGCCGGGCACGTGCGGATACGCGAGTTCCGGCCTGTGGACGGGCATCGCGCGCATCTTCCGGCGCAGGTTCGGACCGGCGCGCAGGTACTCGCGTGCGCCGGTGAGCAGGACCTTGGGGCTCTCATCGATCAGGTCGCGCGCGAGCTTGCGGAACTGAATCCCGAGTCGCCGCTGCCCGATCTCGACAGTGGGGCCGATCAGGACCAGGCGGGTGGAGATGTCCGGATGACGCGCCGCGACCTCGACGATCACCTGCGTTCCCATGGAGTGGCCGATCAGGACCGGATTCTGAATCTCCTCTGCGCGCAGGAACGCCGCCACGATATCCGCGAGGCGTTCGACCGTGGGTGTGCGGTCCGGTTCGGGAGCCTCGCCGTACCCCGGCAGATCCATCGCGATGACGCGGCCGTGTTCGGCGAGCAGCTCCGCAAGGCCGGTGAAGACCGTGCGCCCCATCCCGATGCCGTGCACGAGCACGAACGTCGTGTCGCCCGATCCGCGCGCCTCCCAGATCAGCGTGGCCTCCCGGTAAAAGAAGGATGTCGCCGGGTGGCGGGTCGGGTCGGAAGGCATGGATCGACGGTACCGGTGCGGTGGACTGCACTCCTGAGCGAACTCGAAGCTCGGAGCGCGTATGGCCGGATCGCTCGCCTGGCGGTGGAAGGCAGCCACTGACCCTCCGTTCGCGGCAAGCCTAGGGCGAGCTGAGCATCCGCCCGCTGCCCGGCGGTCCTCCACGGCAATGTCCGACCTCGTCCTTACCGTGGTGGCATGCGGATCCTGCACACCTCTGACTGGCACATCGGGCGGTCCTTCCACGGACACTCAACGCTCGAGGCGCTGCGCGGTGTGCTCGCCGAGCTGACCATGCAGGTGCGCGAGCGCGAGGTCGACGTCGTGGTCATCGCGGGCGACGTGTTCGACTCGGCGACGCCGGCCGCCGCCTGCTACACGCTGCTGACCGACGTGCTGCGCGAACTGAGCGCGACCGGCGCGCAGATCGTGCTGACCAGCGGCAACCACGACAACGCCGCGCGCCTCGGCTTCATGGCGCCACTGCTGCGCGACGGTGTGCACGTCATCACCGACGTCGCAAGCGTCGGCACCCCGGTGACCCTCGCCGATGAGCATGGTCCTGTGCACTTCTACGGGATCCCGTACCTCGAGCCGATCCTCGCCCGCGCGGTGTGGCAGGGCAGCGACCTGCGCACCCAGGAGCAGGCGATCGCACACGCCATGCGCCTTATCGGGGCGGATCGCGCCGACCGGGCTGGACGCTCCGTCGTCGTGTCGCACTGCTTCGCCGCCGGGGTCGAGCCGAGCGCCGGCGTCGAGCGCGAGATCCGGCAGGGCTCCCTCGACGTGGTGCCCCTCGCGAGGTTCGACGGTCCCGACTACGTCGCCCTCGGGCACATCCACGGGCGCAGCCGCCTCGCCGAGCACATCCGGTATAGCGGAGCACCGCTGCACTACAGCTTCAGCGAGGCGGACAAGCCGCGCGGATCCTGGCTCGTCGACCTCGACGCGCACGGCCTGGCGCGCGTCGAGTGGCTCGAGCTCTCGGTGCCTCGCCCGCTCGTCACCCTGCGCGGCACGCTCGACGAGCTGCTCACGCTCGCCGATCACGACGCACACGTCGACGCGTGGGTCTGCGCCGTGCTCACCGACCCGACGCCGCAGGCCGAGCCCATGTGTCGCCTGCAGCAGCGTTTCCCGTTCTGCGCGACCATCCAGCCGGATCCGCAGGGCCGTGCCGAGGACGACGGGCTGAGCTACCGCGCCCGCGTGCAGAAGGCGGTCAGCGACGTCGAGCTGATCGACACGTTCCTCGCTCACGTGCGCGAGGGGAGCGGCCCGACCGAAGGCGAGACCGCGCTGATCCGCGAGATCGTCGACACCCGCACGGTCGCCGAGGTGTCGGCATGAGAATCCACCGGGTCGAGATCGAGGGATTCGGCCCCTTCCGCACTCGCCAGGTCATCGACCTCGACGCCTACTCCGGCGATGGCATCTTCCTCATCGCCGGCCGCACCGGCGCGGGCAAGTCGAGCATCCTCGACGCGATCTGCTTCGCCCTCTACGGCTCGGCCCCGCGCTACGAGGACGGCGGCGACAAGCGCCTTCGCAGTGACCATGCCGAACCCGAGGACCGTACGCAGGTCGCCCTCGAGTTCACCAACGGCGACCGCACCTGGCGCGTCGAGCGCAGCCCCGAGTTCTTCCGCCCCAAGAAGCGCGGCGAGGGCGTCACCCCGCAGAAGGCCGAAGCCCGCATGTTCGAGCGGATCGGCGACGAGTGGGTGGGCCGCGCGGCGCGTCCCGTCGACGTGGCGACGCTCATCGAGGAGGAGATCGGGCTCACGCAGCAGCAGTTCCTGCAGGTGATCCTGCTCGCGCAGGGCCGCTTCGCCCGGTTCCTGCTCGCGGATGTCACCGACCGGCAGAAGTTGCTGCGCACTCTGTTCGGCACCAAGCGCTTCGAGGAGTACGAGAAGGCGCTCGACGAGCGCCGCAAGGAGGCCTCCGCCCGCGTCGAGCACGAGAGCCAGGCTCTGGTCGCCCGGCTCGACCACGCGTCGGGCATCGCGGGCGACATCGTCGAGTCGCTCGAAGGCGACCCATCGCTTCAGGAGCGCATCGCGTGGATCGGCCGCGCCGCGCTGCGCGCGCGTCACCTCGCGGAGGAAGCCGACGCCGTGCAGCAGCAGGCGACGAAGGCGCTGGCGGATGCCGAGGCCGAGCACTCCGAGCGCACCTCGCAGCGTGAGAAGCAGCAGCGTCGCGACGCCGCGCGGTCAACGCTCGCGTCGCTCGAAGCGCGCGCCGCGGAGATCTCCGAGCTCCGCGCCGAGCGGCATGCGGCTCAGCGAGCCGAGCCTGTGCGCGCGGCGAAGCACTCCGCCGGTCGCGCTCTCGTCACCCTTGAGGCGGCCAACAGCACGCTCGAGACGGCGCGGCGCGCGTGGGACGACGCGGGTCAGGAAGACCTCGACGCCGCACGGCTCGACGAGGTCGTGTCGGAGGCGCAGCAGCGGATCGGCGCGTGGCGCCCGCTGCGGGAGGTCGAGGCCAGGCTCGCGTCGGACGCGCGCGCGATCGACGAGCTGCGGGCGCGAGCCGACGCGGCCGCGCTGCGGCTCGAGGCGCTCGACGAGCGAGCACGCGCGCTGCCGGCGGAGCGCGCTCGAATTCAGGAGGCGCTCGGTCGCGCGGAGGTCGCGACGGCCACGCGCGAACCGCTCGCGGCGCAGGTTTCGGGCCTGGAGGCGCAGCTGGCCGCCGCGCAATCGATCGATGTCCTTCTCGCAAACCAGAAGGACGCGTTCGAAGGCCTGCAGCGCGCGAGGAGGGCCAAGGACGAGGCGGAGGCGCACCACTCCGACCTGCAGGCTCGTCGCTTCGCCGGGATGGCGGGCGAGCTTGCCGCCGAACTGGTCGACGGTGAGGCCTGCGCCGTGTGCGGATCGACCAGCCACCCGTCTCCGGCGGAGCGCGGCGACGACCCGGTGTCCGCCGGCGACGTCGAGCGAGCGGATGTCGCGCGCCGCGCGGCCGTCGCCGCGTACGAGGCCGCCAACACGGCGTACGCCGCCGCAGACCGCGCGCACGCCGAGGCTCTCAAGGACTCCGGCGCGCGTCCGGCCGAGGCGCTCGCGACGGAGCTCGATGCGACGCGCGAGAAGCTCGCATCGGCCGAAGCCGCGGCGGCCGACAAGGAGCGGCTGGAGGCCGAGCGCGTGGCGCTCGACGCCGAGGAGCGGCGCCACGGTGCCGAGCGCGCGGCCGCGATCGCGGAGCGCAGCGACCTCGAGGCACGCGTGACGGCCGCCGGGGATGCGCTCGCGAAGGACCGCGCGGCCGTGGCCGAGGCGCGCGGCGATGCCGATTCCGTCGCCGCACGGATCGGCGCCGAGCAGCGGCTGGTGACGCTCGCGGGCGCGTACGCCGGGGCGCAGCGAGAGGCGGCCCGCGCCGAGAAGGCTGCGGTCGAGGCGGCAGACGCGCTGCAGGCAGCCGTGGAGAACGCCGGGTTCGCCGACCCGGCCGAGGCCATCGCCGCGTTGCGTGATGCGACGCAGCGGGGGGCGCTCGACGCGCAGATCCGCGAGCACGAGACCGCCCTGGGCGCCACGCGATCGACCCTGCTCGAACTCGAACTCGAGATGCTGCCTGAAGAGCTCGTCGACACCGCCGAGAGCGGCGCGGCCGTCGACGCGGCAAGGGCCGCGTGGGTCGACGCCGTGAAGCAGCACACCACCGCGGGGGAGCGGGCCCTCACGCTCGAGGGCGCGACCCTGCGCATCGAGGCGGCGCACGCCGAGATCGCCGACCTCGCCGCGGAAGCTGCCGAGATCAAGCGGCTCGCCGACACCGTCGCGGGCCGCGCGAACAACAGCAAACGCATGAAGCTCGAGACCTTCGTGCTCGCCGCCGAGCTCGAGGAGATCGTCGCAGCCGCGAACATCCGTCTCGCCGAGATGTCCGCCGACCGCTACCGCCTGCAGCACTCCGACGCGCTCGCCGCGCGCGGGGCGGCGTCGGGCCTCGGGCTGGAGGTCATGGACCAGTTCACGGGCCGCGCCCGCTCGGCGCAGTCGCTGTCGGGCGGCGAGACGTTCCTCGCATCGCTCGCCCTCGCTCTCGGGCTGGCCGAGGTCGTCACGAGCCGCGCCGGCGGCATCCGGCTCGACACGCTCTTCATCGACGAGGGCTTCGGATCGCTCGACGCCGAGACGCTCGACACCGCCATGCGCACCTTGGACGAGCTGCGTCAGGGGGGCCGCACGGTCGGCGTCATCAGCCACGTGGAGGCGATGAAGGAGCAGATCCCCGCCCAGCTGCGCGTCGAGCAGACCCCGCAGGGGTGGAGCGTCGTGAAGCAGGATCACGCCGTAGCGTTGGCATCGTGAACAAGCGCAAGGTCGTCGGTGCGGTGCTGCTCGGAGCGGCCGCGCTCGTGTACGGGG
>NZ_JAPSJA010000096.1 GCF_031178525.1 Microbacterium sp. | reverse complement strand
GCGAAGTCCCGCACCGCGGCGGGGGAGGAGTCGTGCTCGGACTGCGGCTCCGGCAGGCGACGCGGGCCGAACGCTCCGGAGTCGAACCGGTCGTCCTCGCGCTCATCCGCGGGCTCGCTCCCGTGCAGCGGAGCGACCGTGTCGAGCGCGCGCAGCCGCGGGATCAGCCCCTCGGGCATCGGCCCCTGACGCGACAGCTGCGTCGCGTCGCTGTTCAGCGGTGCCAGGGCGCTGCGGCGCGGCTCGAAGCTCCAGCGGGCGTCGTGGTCGACGTCATTGGCGGTGAACTCGAGCTTGACGATCCAGCCCGAGGACTCCTTCCAGCTGGTCCAGCGCTCGCCCGCCGCGTCGAGCTCGGCGAGCTTGGCGCGGATGGCGATCCCGAACGTCGGGTTCTCGTCCTGCTCCAGCTCCATGCCCATCAGCACGGGCACCGCGAGCGCCTGTCCGACGACGTGCTCGCGCTCCGCGAGCACGGGGCCCTCGAAGCGGCGGATGTCCTCCACGCGTGCACCGAGCAGCTCGGCGACATCCTCGGCCGACATGCCGGATCGGATGTGCGCCTGGATCTCGCGCGGGCTCGGCAGCGGAGCACGCGGCTCCGCGGGCGCCTGATCGCGCTGGACCCGTCGGATCTCCGAGCGCAGCACGTCGTCGATCGCGAGCGTGAAGCGCTGCCCGGCCTCCGTGGCCAGAACGAGCCGGCCGTCCTCGTGTCCGATGATGGTGAGCGATTCCATGCCCATCCTCCTCTGGCTCGCCCCTGTCGCCGCTGCAGGACAGCGGCACGCCGCTGGCATCACGACCTCGCCATGGTTTCACGCGGGGGCCCGAACGGCGGGAATAGAACGGGCGTGCCGCGAGTTTCGACACCAGCACGCCGACGCATTTGCATAACGGGCGACGGCCGTGCAGACTATCGCCGCTCCGCCGCACGGCGGAGACCGCACCACAGCTGACGAAAGAAGCGTGACCCACTCACATGGCAACCGATTACGACGCCCCGCGCAAGACCGAGGACGACGGCAATGAGTCGATCGAGGCGCTGAAGGCGCGTGTCCCCGACACCATGTCGGGTTCGGTGGACGTGGAGGACGCGGACAACCCCTCGAGCTTCGACCTGCCGGGCGCCGACCTCTCCAACGTCGAGCTGGACGTCGTCGTGCTCCCGCCGCAGGAGGACGAGTTCACCTGCATGAACTGCTTCCTCGTGAAGCACCGCTCGCAGATCGACCACGAGGACGCCGCAGGCCCGATCTGCCGCGACTGCTCGCACTGATCAGGGGCGCGTGCTCTGCGCGTGACGCACCGCCGCCGCCAGGCGATCGGGCGTCCGCGACGAGAGCGTCCACGACGACACGGGGTCGTCGGGATCCACGTCCGGAAGGACGACGATCCCGGCGACCCCGCCGCGTATCAGGTGCCAGCCGCGCGCATCGAGGCGGGAGCCGCGCGCGGCCCTCGCGTCTTCACCCGTCAGCGGGACGGGCTCGCCGAGCAGCGCGACGTCGATGTGCGCGCGACCCGCGCGCAGCTCGTCGCCCGTCACCTCGATGACCGGTGAGGACAGGATGAGCGCCGCCACGACCAGCACCGCGACGGCGATGCCGATGATCAGCGAGAGCGTCCGGTCGTACTGCACGAAGACGAGTGCCGCCATCGGTGCGACGACCGCGGCGGCGCCGAGGATCCACAGCGACGGCGAGAGCCGCTCGCGGTAGAGGGGCGGTCGCGCTGAGCCCGGCGAGGCCGCGCGATCGCGCGGAGCGGGCGGAGATGTGTTCTGCATTACCCTCGTGGAGTGACTCAAACCGTGGACGTCCCCATCATCGCACCGGCCCCGCCGGTGTATGCGCACCCGGGGGACGCGGGCGCCGATCTGACGGCGGCCGAGGCCGTCCGCCTCGAGCCGGGCGAGCGCGCGCTCGTCGGCACCGGCGTGCGGATCGCGCTGCCCGACGGGTACGCCGCGTTCGTCGTGCCGCGCAGCGGGCTCGCGGCGAAGCACGGCATCACGATCGTCAACGCGCCCGGCACGATCGACGCCGGCTACCGCGGTGAGATCAAGGTGGTGCTGCTGAACACGGATGCGCGCGAGGCGTACGACATCGCCGTCGGCGACCGGATCGCGCAGCTGATCCTGATGCCCGTCCCGCAGGCGCGCTTCATCCCCGTCGACGAGCTTCCCGAGCACGTGCGCGGCGAGGGCGGCTTCGGATCGACGGGCTACCAGACGCAAGGAGACAGCAAGTGAGCGACGAGCTCGAGATCGGCCACAAGTCGGCCCCCGGCGACCGCGCCTCTGCGGGACCGCTGGACGAGAGCGAAGCGAACCCCGTCCGGCCCTACATCGATCTCGGCGGCATCAAGGTGCTGCCGCGCGAGGGGCTGAATCTCCGGCTCGAGGTGGAGGAGCAGACCAAGCGCATCGTCGCGGTGGGTCTCGACTACGCCGACTCGACGCTTCAGGTGCAGCCGTTCGCCGCGCCGCGCACCACGGGGCTGTGGGACGAGACGCGCGCGCAGATCCGCGACCAGGTGCGCCAGCAGGGCGGCCGCGTCGAGGAGCGCGAGGGCCCGCTGGGCGCCGAGCTGCTCGCCGAGGTGCCGGTCGTCGCCGGGCAGGACGCGCAGATGCGTCTCGCCCGCTTCGTGGGCGTCGACGGGCCGCGCTGGTTCCTGCGCGGCGTGATCGGCGGCGCCGCCGCCTCGGATCCGGCCGCCGCCGAGCAGATCGAGGATCTGTTCCGCTCGATCGTCGTCGTGCGCGGCGGTGCGCCGATGCCGCCGCGCGACCTGATCCCGCTCAAGATGCCGTCGACGCCCGCGTCGGCCTGACGCGCGATGACACGGCAGCAGGACGCGGACGGCGGCCGCCCCGACGACGGGCGGGAGCCCTCGGCCTCTGAGCTCGTCGGCGCCGCGATCGGCGGCGTCGCGCGCCGCGCGGGCATCGACCCCGCCGAGGAGGCGACGACCGGCGACGTCGTGTGGAAGGCGATGGGCGGCGTCCGCGGCGTGCTCGAGTCGATCCTGCCGAGCCTCGTGTTCGTGATCGTCTACACCTTCTGGCCGCGTCCGCTCATCCTGTCGCTCGGCCTCTCGGTCGGGATCGCGGCGGTGTTCACGCTCGTACGTCTCGTGCAGAAGTCGCCGCCCGCCGCCGCGATGGGCGGTCTGCTCGCCGCGGCGGCCGCCGCGGCGCTCGCGCTGTTCTCGGGACAGGGCCGCGACAACTTCGTGATCGGGCTCGTGACGAACGCGGTCTACGGCACGGCGTTCCTCGTCTCGGCGGTGATCGGCTGGTCGCTGATCGGGCTCGCGGCAGGCTTCCTCATGGGGGAGGGCACGACCTGGCGGCAGGATCGCCGCAAGCGCCGCGTGTTCCGCTGGCTGGCGCTCGCGTGGGCCGCCCTGTTCTTCGCGCGCCTCGCCGTGCAGCTGCCGCTGTACCTCGCGAACGAGACGACGCTGCTCGGCACGCTCAAGCTCGTCATGGGCCTGCCGCTGTTCGCGCCGCTGGTGGCGGTCACGTGGCTCGCCGCGCGTGCGCTGTATCCCGCGCGTCGCGTCTGACACCCCTCCGCGATCGCGCGTGGAGCTCTTCCGTGCGTGGTAGATTTATCTCGATGTCAAGATAAATTGCGCACCCAGCGGACTCGTTCCGCGCCCTCCGCCTGTTAGGCCCGCCTTGCTGGCCTCACCGGTCGGGGTGGGGGCAAGATGGGGAGCGCAAGCGCGGTCGACCAGGAGGAGACAGCCCGTGTCAACGGTGAACAGCTTCGGTGCCAAGAGCACCCTGACGGTCGGCAGCACCGACTATGAGATCTTCCGCATCGACGCCGTCGACGGCTTCGAGAAGCTTCCCTTCAGCCTCAAGGTGCTGCTCGAGAATCTGCTGCGCACCGAGGACGGTGCGAACATCACCAAGGAGCAGATCGGCGCCCTCGGTTCATGGGAGCCCACTGCCGAGCCGAACACCGAGATCCAGTTCACGCCCGCGCGCGTGGTCATGCAGGACTTCACCGGCGTGCCTTGCATCGTCGACCTCGCCACGATGCGCGAGGCCGTGACGGCGCTCGGCGGCGACGCCAACCGGATCAACCCGCTCTCGCCCGCCGAGATGGTCATCGACCACTCGGTCATCGCCGACCTGTTCGGCTCCGAGAACGCCCTCGAGCGCAACGTCGAGATCGAGTACGAGCGCAACGGCGAGCGCTACCAGTTCCTGCGCTGGGGCCAGACCGCCTTCCAGGACTTCAAGGTCGTGCCCCCCGGCACCGGCATCGTCCACCAGGTGAACATCGAGCACCTCGCGAAGGTCATCTACGACCGCGAGGTCGACGGTGTGCTGCGCGCGTACCCCGACACCTGCGTCGGCACCGACTCGCACACCACGATGGTCAACGGCCTGGGCGTGCTCGGCTGGGGCGTCGGCGGCATCGAGGCCGAGGCCGCGATGCTCGGCCAGCCCGTGTCGATGCTGATCCCGCGCGTCGTGGGCTTCAAGCTCACGGGCGAGATCCCCGCCGGCGTGACCGCGACCGACGTGGTGCTGACGATCACCGACATGCTGCGCAAGCACGGCGTGGTCGGCAAGTTCGTCGAGTTCTACGGCGAGGGCGTCGCGTCCGTGCCGCTCGCGAACCGCGCCACGATCGGCAACATGAGCCCGGAGTTCGGCTCGACCGCCGCCATGTTCCCGATCGACGACGTCACGCTCGACTACCTGCGCCTGACCGGCCGTGACGAGCAGACGGTCTCGCTCGTCGAGGCGTACGCCAAGGAGCAGCACCTCTGGCACGACCCGGCCCGCGAGCTCCTGTTCAGCGAGTACATGGAGCTCGATCTGTCGACCGTCGTGCCGTCGATCGCCGGCCCGAAGCGCCCGCAGGACCGCATCCTGCTGTCGGAGGCGAAGTCGCAGTTCGAGAAGGACATCCTCAACTACACCGACCACGCTCACGAGTCGGTCGAGGTCGAGGGCACGTTCCCGGCATCCGACCCGGGCGTCACCCCCGGCGTCGAGCACGAGACGGCCTCGACCAACGGCGTCTCCTACCAGCACGAGGGCGAGCGGCACGAGCACACGCCGTCGGTGCTCGTCAGCGGCGCCCCGCACGCGGCGTCGAAGCCGGTGAAGGTCACCACGCCCGATGGCCAGGAGTACATGCTCGACAACGGCGCCGTGACGCTCGCGGCGATCACGTCGTGCACGAACACGTCCAACCCGTCGGTCATGATCGCGGCGGGCCTGCTCGCTCGCAAGGCCGCCGAGAAGGGCCTCAAGCGCAAGCCGTGGGTCAAGACGACGCTCGGCCCCGGCTCCAAGGTCGTCACGGACTATTACGAGAAGTCCGGCCTCGACAAGGACCTCGAGGCGCTCGGCTTCTACACGGTCGGCTACGGCTGCACGATCTGCATCGGCAACTCCGGCCCCCTCATCGAGGAGGTCTCGGAGGCGATCAACGACAACGACCTCGCGGTCACGGCCGTCCTCTCGGGCAACCGCAACTTCGAGGGCCGCATCAGCCCCGACGTGAAGATGAACTACCTCGCCTCGCCGCCGCTCGTGGTCGCGTACGCGCTGGCCGGGTCGATGAACTTCGACTTCGAGACCGACGCGCTGGGCAAGGACGCGGACGGCAACGACATCTTCCTGAAGGACGTCTGGCCGGCGCCCGAGGAGGTCCAGGAGATCATCGACTCCTCGATCTCGCGCGAGCAGTTCATCAAGCAGTACGCCACCGTGTTCGACGGCGACGAGCGCTGGAAGAACCTGCCGACCCCCGAGGGGCCCGTGTTCGAGTGGGACGAGCAGTCGACCTACGTGCGCAAGGCGCCGTACTTCGACGGCATGAGCATGGAGCTCACGCCGGTGGAGAACATCGCGGGCGCGCGCGTGCTCGCCACGCTGGGCGACTCGGTCACCACCGACCACATCAGCCCGGCCGGCAACATCAAGGCCGGCACCCCGGCAGCGCAGTACCTGACGGAGCACGGCGTCGCGCAGCGCGACTTCAACTCCTACGGCTCGCGCCGTGGCAACCACGAGGTCATGATCCGCGGCACGTTCGCGAACATCCGCCTGAAGAACGCGCTCGTCAAGGCGGTCAACGACGGTCAGCAGGTGGAGGGCGGCTTCACGCGCGACTTCACGCTGCCGGAGGGGCCGCAGTCGTACATCTACGACGCGTCGCAGCACTACCAGGAGCAGGGCACCCCGCTGGTGATCTTCGGCGGCAAGGAGTACGGCTCCGGATCGTCGCGCGACTGGGCGGCGAAGGGCACGAGCCTGCTGGGCGTCAAGGCGGTCATCACCGAGAGCTTCGAGCGCATCCACCGCTCGAACCTGATCGGCATGGGCGTCGTGCCGCTTCAGTTCCCGGCCGGCGAGAGCTGGGAGTCGCTGGGCCTGGACGGCACCGAGATCGTCTCGATCGAGGGCCTCGACCAGCTCAACGAGGGCGTCACGCCGAAGACCGTCAAGGTCACGGCGACGCCGAGCGAGCACTCGCCCGAGGGCAAGCAGCCGGTGGAGTTCGACGCGGTCGTCCGCATCGACACCCCCGGTGAGGCGGACTACTACCGCAACGGCGGCATCCTGCAGTACGTGCTGCGCAGCCTGGTCTGATTCCTCTCCGCGAACGGCCCCCGGGACTTCCCGGGGGCCGTTCGTCGTTCGTCGGAATCCCAGACGACGCGCGTAGGCTCGGGGCATGAGTCTTCTCGACGGGATCCGTGCTCCGCGCGACCTCGACGCACTCTCGCCGGAGCAGCTGACGGATCTCGCCGCGGAGATCCGAGAGTTCCTCGTGCAGAACGTCGCGCGCACGGGAGGGCACCTCGGTCCCAACCTCGGCGTCGTCGAGCTGACGATCGCCCTGCACCGTGTGTTCTCGTCGCCGGACGACCCGATCATCTTCGACACGGGCCACCAGTCCTACGTGCACAAGCTGCTGACGGGCCGACAGGACTTCTCGGCGCTGCGCGCGCGCGGCGGCCTCGCCGGCTACCCGCAGCGCGCCGAGAGCCCGCACGACGTCGTCGAGTCCTCTCACGCGTCGAGCTCGCTGAGCTGGGCTGACGGCATCTCCCGCGCCTTCAGCCGCACGGGACGCAGCGACCGTCACGTGGTCGCGGTCGTGGGCGACGGCGCGCTCACGGGCGGCATGACGTGGGAGGCGCTCAACAACATCACGGACGACAACGACCGCAACCTGGTCATCGTCGTGAACGACAACGGCCGCTCGTACGCGCCCACGATCGGCGGCATGGCGCGGCACCTGAACCGCGTGCGCACGACCGAGACCTACCGCGACCTGTCGCGGCGCTCGTCGCGCATGGCGGGGCGCTTCGGTGCGGTCGGGCGCGCCCTGTATCGCGGCGTGCGCGGTGGCACGCACGGCTTCCTGTCGCGGTTCACGAACAACTCGTCGCTGTACTCGAACCTCGACGTGAAGTACCTCGGCCCGGTGGACGGCCACGACCTCTCCGCTCTGATCGAGACGTTCGCGCTGGCGAAATCGTACGGCGCCCCGGTCATCGTGCACGTCATCACGGAGAAGGGGCGCGGCTACCAGCCCGCGCTCGACGACGAGGCGGACGCGTTCCACGCGGTTGGCCGCATCGATCCCGCGACGGGGGGAGCGCTCGGCGCCTCCTCGCCGGGCTGGACGGACGTGTTCGCGGAGGAGCTCGTGCGCATCGGCGAGCAGCGCCCCGACGTGATCGCCATGACGGCCGCGATGCTGCGCCCGACCGGGCTTGCGCCCTTCGCCGAGCGATTCCCGGAGCGCGTGTACGACGTCGGCATCGCCGAGCAGCATGCCGTGGCCTCGGCCGCCGGCCTCGCGTACGGCGGCCTGCATCCCGTCGTCGCGCTGTACTCGACGTTCGTGAACCGCGCATTCGACCAGGTGCTGATGGACGTCGCGCTGCACCGCGCGGGGGTCACGTTCGTGCTCGATCGCTCTGGCGTGACGGGCCCCGACGGTCCCAGCCACCACGGCATGTGGGATCTCGCGCTGCTGCACATCGTGCCGCGCATCCGGATCGCCGCGCCGCGCGACGAGACGCGGCTGCGCGAGGAGCTGCACGAGGCCGTCGCCGTGCATGACGCGCCCACGGTCGTGCGCTTCCCGAAGGGCTCGGTCGAGGCGGACATCCCCGCCCTCGAGCGACTGGCGGACGGCGTCGACGTCCTTGCGCGCGACGACGCCGAGGACGTTCTGATCGTCGGAATCGGGCCGTTCGCCGGCCTGGGCCTGGATGTGGCGGCGCGTCTGCGTGCGCAGGGCATCGGCGCAACGGTGGTCGACCCGCGCTGGGTCGTGCCCGTGCCGGCGTCGATCGTCGAGCTCGCCGCGCGTCACCGGCTCGTCATCACGCTCGAGGACGGCATCCGGGTCGGCGGCATCGGCACCCGCGTGCGCCAGGTGCTGCGCGAGGCGGGTGTCGACACGGCGGTCGACGAGCTCGGTCTGCCGGACGCGTTCCTCGACCACGCCTCGCGCGAGCAGATCCTCGAGGATGCGGGCCTCACGCCCGCGAAGATCGCGCAGGATGTCGTCGCCCAGGTGCTGGGCACGCGCGTGCCGGTCGCTCGACGCGAGCAGGGCCGCGGTCTGCCGACCGTGACCGGAGAGTTCACGCTGCACGCGCCGAACGGCTGAGAGCTTCCGCTCGCCGAGCGAGAGGCGCGACGGCGAAGCGCAACGGGGTGACCCCTGCCGTGGCAGAGGTCACCGCGTTCGCGCTTTTCATCCGCCGATGACCGGAGGCGGGTGGCCCCGCCTCCGGTCATCGCGACGTGTGTCAGGCGCGGTTGGCGGCCCCGCGCAGCGGCGGGGTGTGGAACGTGCCGCCGGCGGCCCGCTCGGACGCGCCGGAGCGGTCGAGATACGCCGAGGCTCCGCCGTCGATGAACGGCCAGCCGGCGCCGAGGATTAGGCACAGGTCGATGTCCTCGACCTCCGGCACCACGCCCTCGTCGAGCATGAGCCTGATCTCGCTCGCGAGGCCGTCCTCGACGCGGCGCAGGATCTCCGCCTCCGACGCCGGCGACGTGCCGGTCT
>NZ_JAPSJA010000346.1 GCF_031178525.1 Microbacterium sp. | reverse complement strand
GTCCCGCGCCGCGCCCCGCGGCTCGCGGGTCTCCGGCAGCCGGGCGGGACTCGCACGAGGATCGTCGCCGCCGACGGGCACCGCGGCGCCGGCACGCAGCGCGCGGTGCACGGGCGGCAGGCGCAGCCCCGCGCGTTCGAGCAGCGCCGCGTCGGCGAACACCTCGGCGGTCGGCGCGGCGGCGGCGACCCGCCCGTCTGCGACCACGACGACGTGCGTGGCGTGCTCGGCGACCAGGTGGAGATCGTGCGTGACGATCACGATCGTGGTGCCTGCCGCGTGCAGCTCTCGCAGCAGGGCGAGCAGTTCGGCGGCGCGGGCGCGATCCTGCCCGAACGTGGACTCGTCGAGGGCGAGCAGCAGCGGCTCGCGGTCGGCGCCGCTCGCGATCAGGGCGGTGCCGACCGACAGCCGCCGCTTCTGGCCGCCCGAGAGGAGGAACGGATGCGCGTCCGCGCGTTCGGCGAGGCCGAACCGGTCGAGCAGCTCGCCGACGCGGGCACGGATCTCGTCGTCCGGCAGGCCGCGCAGCCGCAGGCCGTGCGCGAGTTCGTCGGACACGGTGGGCGCCACGAACTGGTGCTCGGGGTTCTGGAAGACGAAGCCGATCCGGGCCGCCAGTTCGCGCGGCGACGCGGTCGCCGGATCCAGCCCGGCCACCGACACCCGCCCGCGCGGGGGAGCGGTCACGCCCGCGATCGCCTGCACCAGTGTCGTCTTCCCCGCGCCGTTCGGCCCGATCACGGCCGTGAACGATCCGGCGGGGATGTCGAGGTCGACGTCACGCAGCACCTCGACGTCGTGCCGGCGCAGCGTGAGGCCGCGCACGCGCGCGAGCGGCTCGCCGTCCGGACGGCTCGATGCCTGGGGACCGCCGGACGCCTCGCGCAGGAGCAGTGCCGCGGCCGCGTCGCGCGTGGTCGGATCGAGCGCGTCGCGCAGCTCCGCGGGCGTCAGTGGCAGCGGCTCCAGCACGTGCCCCGCCGCGCGCAGCCGCAGGCCGCCGAGCGTCGCGGCCGGAAGCCACGCGCCCATCGCGACGAGCGCCTCGGCGTGCTCTCGCAGCACATCGGCCACGGGGCCGTCGAACGCGACGCGTCCCTCGTGGTCGAGCACGACCACGCGCGTCGCGAGCTCCACCGCGGCGTCAAGGTTGTGCTCGACGAGGACGATCGCGCGGTCTCCCGCGGCGACGACGTCGGCGAGCGCCGCGTAGACGTCATCGATGCCGACCGGGTCGAGGTTCGCGGTGGGCTCGTCGAGCACGAGCAGGGGCGATCCCATCGCGAGCGCGCAGGCGATCGCGAGCCGCTGCCGCCCGCCTCCCGAGAGCCTGTCGGGGTTCCATGCACGGCGCTGCCAGAGTCCCATCCGGCGCAGCGCCTCATCCGCGCGGGCGGCGACCTCCGCGGCGGGGAGGCGCAGGTTCTCGAGCCCGAACGCGACCTCGTCGATCAGCGTCCCGGCGACCAGCTGGGCGTCCGGATCCTGGAACACCATCGCGACGCGCGTGCTCAGCTCGGCGACCGTGCTCGTGGCCGTGTCCAGGCCGCACACCTCGATCGTGCCTTCCAGTGCCGCGGGAAGGGCGTGCGGCACGAGACCGTTCAGCGCCAGCGCGAGGGTCGACTTGCCGGAGCCGCTCGGGCCGAGCAGCAGCACGACCTCGCCGCGTCGCACCTCGAACGAGACGTCGCGTGGCGTGGCGCGCGCGGCGTCAGGATGCGTGATCGAGACACCGCTCAGGCGCAGCAGGGGATCGGCCGGTGGCACGGCCTCACCTTACGGTAAGGGCTGTCCGACGCCCGCGCGTCCGAGGGCCGCCGCGACGCTCAGCCCGGCGATCGTCCAGACGATCGGACCGGCGACGCCGAGCGCGATGTACAGCGCCTGCGCCCAGGGCGCCAGCGAGGCGAGGTCCGCGGCGAAGGCCACGGCGATCGCGACGACGGCGCCGATCACGACAGCCGTCCCCAGCGAGCGGACAGGCGACCACGACCGGTAGCGGCCGAGCGCCGCCGATGCCTCCTGGATCCCGCCGAACAGCACGGCGGTCGCGATGAACTGCCACACGTACACCGGCGCGAAGGCGCTCGAGACCAGCGCGGCGAGCAGGTGGGTGGCGATCGCGACGCCGGGCAGGCGCAGCAGGCGCTGCGCGATCACCCCGGGAAGCACGTGCGCGCCGAGCACGAACCCGTAGACGATCGGCACGGTCGCCAGCACGGCGATCGTGATCCAGCCGGCCGCCGCGCCCAGCAGCCC
>NZ_JAPSJA010000345.1 GCF_031178525.1 Microbacterium sp. | reverse complement strand
CCTGCTGCCGTTCGCGGTGGTGTTCGGACAGGAGCGGCAGTGGGCCGAGCACCTCGCCGTGATGTACCCGGGCGAGGCGCCGGGGTGGTACGCCGGGACGGGGCCGCTCAACGCGGCCGCGTTCGCCGCGAGCGTCAGCGCGATGTCCTCCGCGACCAGCACGTCGAGCTCGTCGGGCGGGTCGACGGGCGGCGGGTCCGCGGGCGGCGGTGGCGGAGGAGGCGGAGGCGGCGGGGTGTGACGCCGGCTCAGCGGCGCCCGTCGCCCGGGCGCACGAGCCCCGAGTCGTACGCGAACACGACGGCATGCACGCGATCACGCAGGGCGAGCTTCGACAGGATGCGACTCACGTGGCTCTTCGTGGTCTGCTCGGACACGAACAGGCGCGCGGCGATCTCGGCGTTCGAGTGCCCTGCCGCCATGAGCGTGAACACCTCGCGCTCGCGATCCGTCAGCTCGGACAGCAGGTGCGACGGCGCGGCGCGGCGCTCGGGCGTGCCGACGAACTCCTCGATCAGCGCGCGCGTCACGCTCGGGGCGAGCAGCGCCTCGCCGGCGTGCACCGTGCGCACGGCGCCCACGAGCTCCTCGGGCGTCGCGTCCTTGAGGAGGAAGCCGCTTGCGCCCGCCCGCAAGGCCGCGAAGACGTAGTCGTCGATGTCGAACGTCGTCAGCATCAGGATCCGCGGGCGATGGGTCGAGACCGGATCGTTCAGAATCGTGCGCGTCGCGTCGATGCCGTTCATCCCCGGCATGCGGACATCCATCAGCACGACATCGGGTCGCAGACTGCGCACCCGGGACAGGGCCGATGCGCCGTCCTCGGCCTCGCCCGCGACCTCGATGTCGGGCTGCGCGCCCAGGATCGAGGTCAGTCCGACCCGGAACATCTGCTGGTCGTCGACGACCAGCACGCGGATGGTCACGCCGCGGTCCCGGCGTCCGCGGCGTGCGGCACGCGCGCCTCGACCGTGAAGGCGCCGGTCTCATCCGCGCCGTGCGCAAGGGTTCCCGAGACGGAGGACATGCGCTCCATCATGCCGCGGAGCCCGTGGCCTCCGCCCTCCACGGGCGCGGTCGGACCGTGTCCGCGACTGCTGCGCACGCGCAGCACGATCTCGCCACGCACGAGCGCCAGTGCGACGGAGACATCCGCGCCGGGCGCGTGCCGCACGGCGTTGCTCAGCGACTCCTGCGCGACCCGGTACAGCGCGAGCTGCACGGGCTGTGAGGGCGGCGGGTCGATCGGCTCGAGGTCCGCGTCGATGGCGGTGCCGGCCGCGCGCGTCGCCTCGATCAGGGAGGGCAGCGCCGCGAGGCCGGGCTGCGGCGCCGTGAGCACGTCGCCCTCCTCGCGCAGCACGCCGAGCAGTCCGCGCATCTCTCGCAGCGCGCCGCGAGCCTGCTCGGCGATGCCGTCGAACTCGGCCGTCGCCGCCTCGTCCAGGTTCTCGAGACGGAAGCGCGCCGACGTCGCGCGCATATGCACGAGGGACATGCTGTGGGCGACCACGTCGTGCATCTCGCGTGCGATGCGCGAGCGCTCCGCCGCCCATGCGACGCGTTCGCGCTCGAGCTCGGTCGCGTGGCGGGCGGTGCGCACCTGGCGCTGCAGCAGCCCGACGATGCCGCCCGTGAGCGCCGCGAGCGCCGTGACGCCTGCGCCCACGATCAGCGCGTTGCCGGCCGACGTGTCGTCGCGCTGCAGCGTGACGATGCCCGCGATCACGAGCATGCTCGTCATGGCGGCGCCCCACGTCAGGACCTGCAGCCGCCACTCGGCGTGCAGTCCCAGCAGCACGAGCAGCGCGCTGAGCGCGATCATGCTGATCACGCTCAGCGGCCAGGGGGCGAGCTGCGGCGACGATCCCAGCGCGATGCCGGTGAGCGCGAGCACGTGCACCAGCGCGCCGAGCCACGGCGACAGCCCGGCGAGCAGGATGCTGCCGCCCTGCGCGATCCCGAGGACGAACGCCATCGGCATCCAGAGGCCGTGGATCGCGGCATGGATCGGGATCCCGACCGCCGCGATCGCGACGGCGACCGTCGCCCACGTCGCCCAGTCGGGGAAGCCGAGGGGGCGTGTCGGCGGGCTCCACAGCGCGCGCCTCCAGATCGCGTTCACGCCGGCACCTCCTCTGCGTCGCGGGCGTCTGCGTCGCAGGACTCGGACCCTTCGGGGGTGCGTCGCCGGCGGGCGCGGCGGATCAGCCGCATCACGCCGTCGACGGCGACGCCCAGCACGATCGAGATCGCCGCTGCGGTGA
>NZ_JAPSJA010000095.1 GCF_031178525.1 Microbacterium sp. | reverse complement strand
TCAAGGCCGCGTACCTCGAGGCCGCTTCGCCGCCCGCGGCACGTGCGTTCTTCGACGACCACGTGCGCCATTGGCGCGGCGAGCTCGAGCAGTGGGAGGCCGAGCTCGGCCGCATCGACGCGCGCATAAACCCGATGCTGCAGCGGCGTCTCGCCGCGACCGACGCACGAGACCACGACCGCACGGTCGCCTTCAAGCGCCTCGGGTACGAGGGCCTCGTCGATCGTGCACGCTCGGAGATCGCGTGGGCCGAGCGCGGCCTCGCCCTGCTCGACGACCTTTACGGCCCGGAGGACGCCGGCCCCGGCCACGCGTGACCTGATTCCGCCCCCTCGCCGCGGCGCGCCGCGGAGCACCCGGGTCGGCGTGCCGCAGGGCCGCTCGGTCGGGCCGAGCGGAGCGCTTCCGCGCGACTGCTGCCTTGCGACTGCGGACGCCGGTGCGACTCGCGACCCGCCGGCTCCGACCGGGCGCAGTGCTCTCTCGATGGGCACACCCATGCTCACTGCGGCTCATCGCCCCGGCCCTTCCTCAGCGGGTCGATGAATCCGGTCCCGGCTGAGGCGTCGGCCCGACTGGGCGGTTCCCAGCGCCAGCGCAGCGGCGGCTTCGATCGGAGTTCGCGCGGCGGCCCGTGGGGCGGGTGCAGCGTCAGCGGGCCCTTGCCGTCGCGCCGGATGCGATGCCCACGGTGGTGCAGATTCATGTGGTGGTAGCGGCACAGCAGCAGGCCGCGGTCGACGTCGGTACGGCCCCCATGGGCCTTCCACTCGTCGATGTGATGTGCCTCGCAGTACGAGGCGGGCATCGTGCACCCGGGCCAGACGCACCCGCCGTCGCGGAGGGCGAGCGCGATGCGCTGCTTCGGCGTGAAGAGCCTCTGCTCGCGCCCGACGTCGAGCGGGTTGCCGCAGGAGTCGACGACGACCTCGACGGCGCCGCTACCGCAGATCTCCTGCTCCACCGCGATCGTGGGCACGGCGTCGCCGCCGTCCTCGAGGTGACCCACCGGATCGTCCTTGACCAGGACGATCCGGGCGCCGGGCCGGCGCGCCCCGAACACCTTCTCTTCCTGCGCGGTCGCGCCGGCCGTGAGCACGTCGAGCACGAGGTCGTAGGCCAGCTGCTCGTTCGTGCGAGGGTCGTCGATCAGCTGCTGGGCGGCGGCGGCCTCGTCCGGGTCGACGAACCGCGGCCCGCCTCGACGTGGGCGCAGGGCGGCGTCGATCATCGCCCGCACCCATGCGGCGCCGTGGTCGTCGAAGCGGATGCGCGCATGTCGCACGCCCTGCTCGTCCGTCCACATCCGGAACGACCGCGCGTCGTGCCGCGCGAGATAGCGTGCTTCGGCACCCGTCGGGTCGAGGCGGTCGCGGATCTGACGCGCCGCGGCCGCGAGATCCTCGACGGTCCGCACCGCCACCTCGTCCAGCAGCTGCTCGGACGCGAGCCGCCACGCCTCGACCGCGTCTGTCGTCGCCGCCTGCCCGCCGGGCTCGACCGGGGGCCCATCCAGCCCCCGCAGAATGGCATCCGCCTGCGCGGTGGTGATCCGTCCATCCATCAGTGCCGCATCGACCACGGAATGCCACGGCGCCGCGATCACGACCTCCTCGTCGAGGGGCTCGCCCGACGCGCGCGGAGGCGTCGCCGCCTCGAGCAGCGCCTCCCCCAGTCGCACGCGCTTCGCCGCGTCGCCCCGCGCAGACCCCGACAGCTCCTGCACCAGGGACGTGGCGTTGCGGTGCCCGCGCGACTGCGCCAGGCCGTCGTGTCCCGCCTCTCGGCCCGATCGCGCGGCGACCACGCCGGCTCCGACCGTGCTCATCCGCTCGCCGGCCTGCGCCAGCTGCACGCCGAGGGCGATGAACCGCACAACATCGTCATCGTCGAACCCGCTCACCTCTTCCACGCCGGCAGAGGCCAACGCCGTGACGGCGCCGATCCGCTGCGCGAATTCGGCGAGGAGGTCCATGCCTTCAGCGAACCACGAGCCACTGACATTCGAAGCGGGAAAGCCCAGACCAACGCAGGAATCCGTCGATCGGTGGAGAACCGGCTCAAGGCATCGCCTGTGGACGAGGGAGATC
This sequence comes from Microbacterium sp., assembly GCF_031178525.1. GTDB lineage: Bacteria > Actinomycetota > Actinomycetes > Actinomycetales > Microbacteriaceae > Microbacterium. The sequence continues at coordinate 7,028 of NZ_JAPSJA010000095.1, read as the reverse complement.
GCCCCGCCGCCTCACACCTCGACGATCTCGCCGTTGCGAGGCAGCGCACCTCCGAACGTCACCGGCACGGCCCGCGCCCGCACCGGGTCCCTCGCGTCCATCGCCTGGAGATGCAGGTGCGGTTCCGTGCTGTTGCCGGAGTTGCCGCACCGACCGACCGGATCTCCGGCGCGCACCCGCTGCCCGACCCGGACGTCGACGTCACCCCGCCGCAGGTGGCACAGCGCGATCACGATCCCTTCCCGGTCGATCAGCACGTGGTTGCCGGCGAGCGCGGTCCATCCTGCCGCGACCCGCCGCCGCTGGGTCAGCGCGTAGGCGATCGACGGGATGCCGCGGTGCGCCGGATGGTCGGGCTCGGCATCGTGGGCGGCGATCACCACGCCGTCGACGGGAGACAGGATCGGGCGCCCGAACCCCGGGAATCGCTCGGGTTCCTCCGAGCGCACGAGGGTGCCGAGATCGACCGGCGCCGTGCGGCCGTCCTCGCCCACGGGGACGAAGTCGATCGCATGCGACGTGGCGAACAGCGTCGTGCCGTGGCTGGGCACCCGGTCGGCCGGGCTGTTCTGCACGAGCCACCGGCCCGCGAACGGGTAGGCGAGGTCGAGAGCGCCGTCCACGTGACCGGAACGCTCAGGTGGCGTACTCGAGCAGGTCGCCGCCGAGCGCGTGGAACGCGCTGTGCACGCGGTGCCGGTGCAGCAGCGACAGGTCGTCGAACGCCACGATGAGCGCGTAGGCGAATGCGCCGCGTCGTCCCGCGAGCACGCCGGCATCCGCCCGGACGCCGCGCTCGCGGCCTGTCTTGGCGAAGTGCACGAGACCGTGCCCGTCCGGCTCGTGCGAGAACGGATCGCCGCCGATCGCGGCGCCGACGAGGCCCACGTCGGTCACGGGGCTGAGCCAGCCGACCACGCGCTCGCTCACGGCCGGAGCGACGGCGGTGCCGCCCGCGAGCGCCGAGAACAGCGCGGCGAACTCCCGCGCGGTGCCGAGGGCGATGTAGGGAGCGTCGTCCGGGCCGCGCTCGGAGCGGAACCCGTCCAGCAGCGCCGAGCGGGGCATCCCGAGCTCGACGATCCGCCGGGTCACGCTCTCGTGCCCGACCCGGTCGAGCAGGGCGTTCGTGGCGGCGGCGTCGCCGGCTGCGGCGGCGAGCACCGCGAGATCGACGATCGGAAGGGTCGGCGCGGCCATCGCGCGCCACAGGCCGGTGGGCGCGAGCGCATCGGTCTCGGCACGCTCAGCGAGCGCGTGCGGGTCGAGCGAGCCGTCCTCGATCCGCGCCGCGGTCTCGATCAGCAGGGGCACGACGCCGAGACCCCCGATGGGCAGCGGCAGGTGGTCGTCACCGGCCAGCACGACCTCGCCGCGGTCGAGGTCGGTCACGTGCACGGCGACGCGCGCGCCGGCGAGCGACAGTCCCTCGAGGGCGTTCGTCGTCGAGCGGAACGTGCGCGTCTGCCGTCCGCGGCCACGTCGCATCGCGCGCCGCGTCGACTGCGGCACATTCATCTCGCTGCGGGGATCTGCTCCCACGTCGGTCCTTCTGTCGGTCCCCCTGGTCGTTCTCCGCCGTCCATTCTGCGCCTTCCCGGGTGACCTGCGCTGTCACTCAGGCGACGAACTGATGAAGATGCGTCGCACGGACTCGGGCGACCGGAATGCCGGGCGGCCCGGCATCCGCCGATCAGGAGATCAGCCCCCGGAAGTCACTCGCGTCGAGCGATCCGATCGCGGCGGGATCGTCGCCCGCCAGCACATCGCGGAACAGGCGCGACTTCTTCTCCTGCATCGCGACGACCTTCGCCTCGATCGTGCCCTTCGAGATCAGGCGGTACACGACGACCGGGCGCGTCTGCCCGATGCGGTGCGCACGGTCGGTCGCCTGCGCCTCGGCCGCGGGATTCCACCACGGATCGAGCAGGATGCAGTAGTCGGCCTGCGTCAGGTTGAGACCGAAGCCGCCCGCCTTGAGCGAGATGAAGAACACCGGCACGTCGCCCGACGTGAAGCGGTCGATCATGCGCTTCCGTGCGCTCATCGAGACGGATCCGTCGAGATAGGCATAGGAGAGCCCGCGCGCGTCCGCGACAGCCGCCGCGCGGCCGAGGAACTGCGTGAACTGGCTGAACACCAGCACGCTGTGGCCGTCGGCGACGATCTCGTCGAGCAGCTCGCCGAGCTTCTCGAGCTTGGCCGAGGGGGCCGTGCCGTCTCCCACCAGATCGGGATCCAGCGCGAGCAGCCGCAGCGTCGTGAGCGAGCGCAGGATCTCCATCCGGTTCGTGTCGACGTCGTCCAGCAGGCCGAGCACCTTCTGCCGCTCGCGCTGCAGCCGCATCGCGTAGGCGCGCTGGTGCGCGGGATGCAGCTCGACCTCGAGCAGCTGCTCGGTCTTCTCGGGCAGGTCGGAGGCGACCTCCTCCTTCGTGCGGCGCAGCATGAAGGGTCGCAGGCGCCGGCGCAGCCTGTGCAGCCGCTCGCCGTTGCGCTCGCGCTCGATCGGCTTGCGGTACTGCTCGGTGAACGACCGCTCGCCGCCGAGCAGTCCCGGCGCCACGAGCGAGACCAGCGCCCACAGCTCGAGCAGGTTGTTCTCGAGCGGCGTGCCCGTGATCGCGAACTTGCTCGGCACGTCCATGACCCGCGCGCACCGATGCGTCTGTGCCCGGTGGTTCTTGATCTGCTGCGCCTCATCGAGCACCAGCACGCGGAACCCCAGCTCCTGGTACTCCGCGAAGTCGAGGCGGAACAGCGCGTAGCTCGTCACCACGAGCTGCGCGTCTCCGACGGCCTCGGCGAGCGTGGTGCCGCGCTTTCCGCTCGTCTCGTCGATCGCCACCGTGGCGAGCGCCGGCGTGAACCGCGCGGCCTCCGACACCCAGTTCGACACCACGCTGGTCGGCGCGACGACGAGGAAGCGGGATGCGGGCGCCGAGGGCTCCGCCTCCTCGGTCGCCGCCGGCGGCTCCTGTCGAGCGCGCTCGAGCGCCGCCAGCACCTGCACGGTCTTGCCGAGGCCCATGTCGTCAGCGAGGATGCCGCCCAGCCGGTGCCGGATCAGGAAGTCCAGCCACGACAGACCCGTGCGCTGGTAGTCGCGCAGCTCCGCCCGCAAGCCGGCGGGCGCCTCGACCGGCGCGAGGTCGTCGGCATCCGACAGCCCGCGCAGCTTCTCGAGCCACTCGTTCGTCTGCGCCTGCACCAGGCCGACACCGACGATCTCCTCCCACAGATCCGTCTGCCACCGACTGATGCGCAGCGGCCCCGTGGGCCGGTCCTGCAGCCCGCGCGCCTCGTCGAGCAGCTCGCGCAGCGGATCGAACTGCGTCTGGTTCAGCGTGAACACCGTGCCGCTGGGCAGCACGACGTAGCGGTCGCGCGCCACGAGCGCGGTCAGCAGCATGCCGAAGGGCACCGCCTCGCCGCCCACCTCGACGCTGACCTCGAGGTCGAACCAGTCGTTGCCGTGCGGCGCGGTGGACACGTGCACGACGGGCGGATCGGCAGCGAAGCGGTACTCGGGAAGCTCGTCGGTCTCATCGATCCGCAGCCCGTCGACCTCGCGCAGCGCGGGCAGCACGGCCGTGCGGAACTCGACCGTCTCGTCCCGCGTCAGCATCGCGGCGCCGAAGCCCGTGCCCTGCCGGACCCCGAGCAGGTCGCGGCGCTCCCCCGCCGCCGCCTCGGTCGCGTCGCCGATCGCGCGCTCCTCCGCGGGAGTCCGGAGCGCACCGGCGTCCGGGTACTCCCAGCGCCAGGCGAGCGTGGCCCGCTGGTCGGCCTGCGCGAGGGTCAGCACGAGCGTCGGCCGGGGCGGCGCCGGGATGTCGTAGTCCACGGACCGCAGCGGAGCGATGCGGCGCAGCTTCGGCAGGTAGTCGCGCTCGAAGTCGGCGAGCGCGCCATCCGGGATCGTGAACGGCTCGCCCTGCATCAGCCGCGTGAAGGCCTCGGCCAGGGGCTCGCGCAGCGGCACGAGCTGGCGCACGCCGTCGTCTCCCGCGAGCGCCATCGCCGCGACGGGGGTGCCGACGGGAAGAATCCGCTCGTCCCCCGTCTGCAGATCGATGACCGGCTGGACGTGGAGGGCGCCGTCCCGCCGCTCGAGCGTCAGGTGGTGCGCCGCGGGGTCGGCACGCAGCGTGACCTCGGGCTGCGCCTTGGTGTCGGCCACGAGCTGCACCCCCGCGTCGCGCAGCTCGACGAGCACGTCCCACAGGCCGCGGCTGGGCAGCTCGTCGAGCCGGATCCATTGCGGCGCGCGGTCGTACGAGCCCCAGCGACTGCGGTACGCGGTGCGGGTCGCCGCTTCCGGTCTGCTCGGGCCGGGGAAGTGCTCGCGCGCCTCGTACAGCGCCTCGAGCTCCCCCAGCGCACGGCGCTGATCGGCCGTCATCCCCTTGCCGTCGAGGTCGCGCCAGCCGATGCCGGTGCGCACCCAGGTGCCGCGCGCGCCGCGCACGGCGGGCCGGATCCGCACGCCGTCGCCGTCGGACCCGATCAGCAGCGCCACGTCGGTCGGCTCGGCCTCGCCGCCGTCGTCGAGCGCGCGCTCCAGCGCGCGCCGCCACGGCTCGACGAGCCCCGATCCGCGCGGCAGGCCGGTGCCCGTCGTCGCACCGTGCGCCACGAGATGCAGGATCGCAGCCGCGTGCACGCAGCCGTCCTTGCCGCACTCGTCGCAGTCGACGCTCACGCCCTCGCGGTCGCTCAGGTCGACGTAGATCGTCCACCGACCGACGCGACCCTCGTACGAGGTGGTGCCACCGAGATCGAACCGCTCAACGATGCGGGCGACGCCCTGCTCGGCGAGGTGCGCGCCGTGACGCACCATCCACACGGGCAGGATCCGCGGCAGGTCCGCGGGGCTCAGCTCGAACGGCACCCCACGAGCCTAGGCGCGGCCGGCGACAGCGGGCGCGGGCATGTGCTCCACGCTCCCCTCACCCGTTCGCGCGTGCAGAGCCCCCATGCCGGGAACATCACCTGAGGAACGAGACGGCCCGAAGATGCGGCCCGAGCGGACCCTCGGGTCCGATGACCGCTCACTCCCCGAGGTACCAGGGAGTCAGCGTCATCTCACCGCCGTCGACGACGTCAAGCAACTCGGTCGCAGTCGTCCGCTGAGCGCCTGGCCACGGTGCCATGAGCACCGTGAGCTCGCTGGGGCGTCCTGTCGGCGCGCGCCATACGAGATCGGCCCGCGCGATGCCAGCGGGCTCGAGGGTCACCGGGTCCGGCCCGATCGGCTCACCGACCGACGAGTGTTCCCGCGGCTCGATCATCGGACGGATCGCGTTGCCGTCCGGAGAGGCGAACGCAAGGTCAGGGAGGCCGTTCACATCGCACGCTCTGGAGGAGACGTTGCGCACCTCGAGCGCGAGATAGCGCGTCCCCGTGGCAGCATCCGAGCCGGCGATCGTCACCACGACGTCGTCCTCCGAGCAGCGTCCCGGGAAGTCCGGAGCGGCGCTCGACGCGACCTCCGACGGCGGATCGGTGGCAGCGGGCGGCGTGGCCTGCTCCGTGGGCTCCGGCTGGGCCACCTCCGTGCTCGCAGGGTGCGCCGCCCCACGCGTCGCCGCCGCAAGAGCTGTCGCGGCGACGGCAGCGGCGATCACCAACCCCACGCACAGAACGAGCACGCCACGAGCTCGCCCGCGTGGACTCGGCACCCCGCTCAGAGCGACGGCGAGGACGGCGGGAATCCAGCCCCAGAGCAGGCCCCATCGTGCCGCTTCCCACAGCGCGGGCACCGTGAAGGTCCGCAGGAAGGATCCGCCCGCACCACCGAAGCTCTCCGTCCAGAGCAGCCACTCCCCGAGCTGAGCGACGCCGGCGACGCCCACGCCGACGATCACGACGCCGCCCCACAGAACGAGCGCGCGTACCCACCGGCGGTGACTCGGCCTGATGTGGAGAACGGACACCGATACTGCCGCCAGCGCGAATCCGAGGGTGAGGAGAAGCGTGAGCCAGATCATCGCGGGCCACGGCGCGACGGTGTAGTCCGCGTGGGCGGGGATGATCGTCGGCGCCCAGGGCTCGATCACGTGCCAGACCTGCGGCGAACCGCGCCACGCCAGCGCGCGATGTAGAACGTCGGCCGCGATGACAGCGAGAACGCCCGTCGCGGCGTACGCCATCCATCCGGTCCGGCCGATGAACGATCGCCGCTCGGCTCCGAGTGATTCAGCGCGCTCCTGCTTCTTCACGGCTGAAGTCTTGCACCCCATCTCCCCGCGGACGGCGACGCGCACCGCCGCGTCGCAGCCCGTCGATCAGCCGCGGACGGCGGGCGCGGGCCGCGCGTGCGCGGCTCAGCGCGGATCGACGCGCACCTCGCGCACGCGCGCTGTGCCGCGCTCGACGCGGATCCCGATCACCCGGCCGGTGAACCCCGTGGCGACCTCGGTCGAGAGGTAGCGGCCGTCGATGCGGCCGAGCACGCGGCGGTCGGCTCCGACCGCGAGGACCAGATCATCCGGGCCCGACGTCTCGGAGGCGACCGACGCGATCCACACGATGCCGTCCGGATCGACCGCCGTGCCGAGCACGACCTCGGCGCCACCGACCGTCCACATCGCGGTCGCGTCGCAGCCATCCCGCCGCACGCCCACGCGATGGCGGTCGTCCAGCCTCACCTCGACGTGGGCCGCGGCATCCGCAGTCTCGATCTCGACGCGCGCCTCCCAGGACAGGGTTTCGACGCGGGCATAGACGCCCGTGCCGTCGGCGGCCTCGACCTCCAGGCCGGCGTCGCCCGCGCGCGCGAACTGCTCCGGCCATGCGCCGGGCGACACCCACCGGGGCCCGAGCGCGTCGAAGCGGTCGACGAAGCCCGTCACGGGCGGCACCTCGGCGCCCGACGGCCGGCTCACCGGCCAGCCGCCGCGCCAGTCCACCTCGGCGAGGAACGTCTCGCGCCCGATCACGTGGAAGCCCGGCGTGTAGCCGGCCGGGCGCACGCCCAGATGCACGGCGGCCCAGGTGCCGTCCGCCCGCTCGACGAGGTCGGC
>NZ_JAPSJA010000344.1 GCF_031178525.1 Microbacterium sp. | reverse complement strand
CCTGCGGCGTGCGCCCGGCGGACGTCTTGAGATCCGCGAGGTCCGCCGACGCCGCCTGATAGCGCGCCACGAGCTCGTCGACCTCGGCGCCCGAGAGGCGGCGGCGCTGGGACAGCTCGTCCAGGCGTGCCCATTCCTGCCGCCGGGCGGTCGTCAGAGCGTCGAGGTCCACAGTGATTTACTGTACGCATGTCGACTGGCCACGGCCCCGGGATGACCTCCGTCGCGCCGCGCGTCGACACACGCGCGCCGCGGCCCTCGGCGGCCCGGCACCCCGCGGTCGTCGTCGAGCACGACGAGGTGCTGACGGGCGAGGCCGTCGCTCTCGACGTGCAGCCGATCGGGCTCATCCTGCGCGTCGCGGGCACCGCGATCGACATCGCCGCGACGGTCCTCGTCTACCTCGGCCTGATCCTGATCCTGAGCCGGCTGCTCGTGGCAGGCATCCTGCCCGAGAACGTGATGCAGATCCTCTCGATCGTGCTGCTCGTCGTGCTGCTGATCGTGGTGCCGACCGCGATCGAGACCGCGACGCGTGGACGCAGCCTCGGCAAACTCGCCGTGGGCGGCCGGATCGTGCGCCTCGACGGCGGCGCGATCTCGTTCCGTCACGCGTTCATCCGCGCCGTGGTCGGCGTGCTGGAGATCTACTTCACGCTCGGCGGACTCGCCCTGCTCGTCGGCGTCTTCACGCCCCGTTCCCAGCGACTGGGCGACCTCGTCGCCGGCACGTACGCCGAGCGCACGCGCACGCCCAAGCTCGTGACGCACGAGACGCCGCTGCCGCACGGTCTCGAAGCGTGGGCCGCCATCGCCGATGTCGGACGTCTGCCCGATCGTCTGGCCCGGCGCGTCGCGCAGTTCGTGGCAGGGGCCGAGGCCATGCATCCGGCCGCGCGGCTGCGCGTCGCCGCGGAGCTCGCGGCAGAGGTTCACCCGCATGTGAGCCCCGTGCCGCCTGTCGACCCCGAGACGCTGCTGCGCGCCGTCGTCGCCGTGCGCCGCGCTCGCGAGCTGCACGCCCTCACGGCCCGCGCCGAGCGGGTCGCCCGCCTCTCGCGCTGATCGAGCGCGGTCCGCGTGCAGAGCCGCTCGCGGCGGCCGGGGACGCGCCGACCCGTGCGATCTCAGGAGGCGCGCAACGTCTCGTGTCGGACGACGGTCCAGCCCTGCGGCACCGACAGGCGGTCCGTGTGGATCGCGCAGAGGTCGTGCGCGTGAGGGTCGTTCGCTGCACCCAACGGGCCGACGGCGGCCATCTGGTCGCTGTAGTCGTAGGTCAGCGTGGTCACGGCCTCACGCGCGCAACCCACCTTCGAGCACACTCTCTCACGCATCGCGTTCACCCTATGTTCCCGAATCCGTGATGTCCGGCCGCCTCGCCGGACGGATCGCAATGCGCGTCAGAAGAAGCGGAACCGGTCAGGACCGAGGTCCCACGGGTCGCGGTCGAGATAGTCGGCGGCGGCACGGAAGACCTCACCCTCGATCATCATCCGGCGCTGCGTCTCGTCGACGCGGTGCAGTCGGCCCAGGCGCTCGATCGGGATCCGGTACAGCACGATGCGCCGTCGGTCCCGATCGATCGTCCAGCGCGGGATGCCCTCTTCGTCGGCGTCGCGCGGCAGACGGCCGATCTCGAAGCTGACATCCCGCAGTTCGGGCCACGCGCCGCGGAGGTACTCGGCCGCACCTCCGACCGCGACATCGAACCGCTCGAGGCGCGTGTCGATCGGCGGCAGCGGTGGCCGCACGACCGGGCTGCGGCCCACGCGACCGTGTCTGCCGTGCCGCGCGGCACGCTCGCGCGGCACGGGTCGTCGCGACCGTCCGAACAGCGCCATCCTCCCAGCCTACGCGTCAGGGGTAGATGACGACGGGCTGCGGATTCGCCGCGTCAGGCCACACGGCCATGGACGCCACACCCGCATCGCCGGCGAACCCGACCGCGGCATGCACCGACGCCCCACGGGGGTCGATCGTGTAGAGCCGCCGGTCGTCGATCTCCACCACCTCGGTGGCGCCCGCGGCGACCGTCACCTCCTGCGGATCGTCGTCCTGCTCCGCGACCGAGACCGTGACGTCCTCGTCAGAGGGATTGGCGATGCTGATCGTCGGGTCCGGCCCTCTCGGCACGGCGACGAGCGTCGACTCGGTCACGGCGGGCGCCGCGGTGTTCCAGGCGAAGTCGGCGTCCGCGCCGAAGCCCGTCGTCTGCCACACGGCCGCCACGAGAGGGGCCTCGGCCGTCGCCGTCACGGTGTATGCGCCGGATTCGAGGCT
>NZ_JAPSJA010000343.1 GCF_031178525.1 Microbacterium sp. | reverse complement strand
AGGGCCGGCGCGAGCGGGCCCGGGGAGATCGCCGTGAGGTCGTTCTGCAGGAAGACCTTGTCGACCTCGTTCGGCAGCAGCGCCACGAGAGCGGCGGGATCCGCGGCGTCGCCCTCGCGCAGCGACGTCGCCCATGCGGGCTCGGCATCCCACGCGGTCGCGGCGCCCTCGGTGGCCAGTCCCGCGAGCCGGAGGAGCCGGCGCCAGCGCTCCGCGCGCGCCGGCCACGTGGCGTCGAGCGGATACGCGTCGGGCCACAGCGCGGGGTCGATCCAGCCGCCCTGCGCGGTGCGCAGCCCCGCGGGCAGCGCGTCGCGCAGCGCGGTCGCGAGGCGCTCCCATCGTCCGGCGCTCGACTCCCGCACCCACGCGGAGCCCGCGGGGCTCACCAGCCAGCTGCGCTCGGTCGCGGTGAGCAGACCGCCGGTCTCGGCGAGCGCGACGAGGTCGTCGACGTCGTCGGGGTCACGCACGATCTCCTCCTGCGCCATGCGCCGCCGGTCGGTGGCGCCGACCGCGCCGGTGCCGACGCGCGCGATCGGCGTCCGCAGGGTCAGCAGGATGAGGTCGGCGAGCGCCGACGTCGTCGTGAACGCGCGCTCCGCCGCGTGCGCCGAGGCCAGTTCGGTCGCGGCCGCGGGCGTGGTCTGCGGAGTGCGGCTCGGCGCGATGTCGCCCAGCGCGGCGCGCACGGCGGAGTACGCAGCACCGTCGGCATCGGTCAGTCCGAGCCGCTCGGGGCCCGTCCCCTCCGCGAGATCCGCGAGCGCGTCGCGCGAGAGCTCCGCGACCGCTCGCGCGAGCGACTCGGGGGTCAGCAGCGCCTCTGCCGCGTCGAAGAAGTCGTGCCAGTTGGCGCTGGCCGGCACGCGGCGTCGCGCGAACAGTTGCGCGAGCTCGGCGTCCTCCGCCCGCGCGAGCCGCTCTGCCAGGGCGCGGGAGTCTGTGTTGTTCACGGCGCTCGGAGAGGTCACGGGGCGGCGGCGGTCAGGACCGCCCGGCCTTGCCCCTCCGGATGATGCTCATGATGAGCAGAGCCAGGATCAGACCGAACGCGAGCGGCAGGCCGACCATGGGCAGCACGGCCACGATCGGCCAGATGCCGTTCGCGTAGTCGTCGTGCTGCATGCCGGCGGCGGTCGAGATCATGATCGCGAAGAAGCACAGCACCGAGAGAACCGCGATGCCGAGCGCCATGAACGCGAGGATGCGATCGATGCGCCGGACCGGCGGGTCCGCGGGGGAGTTCGTGCTCATCCTCTCCAGAGTAGTGGCTCGCGCCGGGGCGATAGGCTGGAGGCGCGGGATCGATCGGTCTCGCTTTCGTTTTCTCATCACGGGTTCAAGAGGTTGTGTCATGCCCACCGGCAAGGTCAGGTTCTACGACGAGGACAAGGGTTTCGGCTTCATCAGCACGGATGACGGCCAGGACGTCTTCCTGCACGCCAGCGCCCTGCCCGCCGGCACGCCGGCTCCCAAGCAAGGCACGCGACTGGAGTTCGGCGTCGCCGACGGCCGGAAGGGACTGCAGGCGCTGTCCGTGCGCGTGCTCGAGGCGCCGCCCAGCCTGGTGAAGGCGAAGCGCAAGCCGGCCGATGACATGGCGATCATCGTCGAGGATCTCGTGAAGCTGCTCGACGGCATCGGCGGCGACCTGCGTCGCGGGCACTACCCGGCCAACGCGCACGCGCGCAAGATCGCAGCCGTGCTGCGCAAGGTCGCGGACGAGCTCGATGTCTGACGCCTCCGAGACGCCCGAGGAGGGCGAAGCGGTGGCGGAGACCGTCGGCGCCGAGACGGCTGCCGCGGTCGCCGACGCCTCATCGCCCTCGGCCGACGAGGTCGCTGAGACCGGCGCGGAGAGCGCCGAGGCTTCCGACGCCGAGCCGACCGACGCCGAGCCGGCCGACGAGGGTGCGCCGGCCGCCTCCGAGCCCGTCGAGCTTCCCGAGCCGGATCGGCGGCTGCTCGAGGCGCACGACCTCGCGCTCGCGGCGCTGCATGAGATCACTCCCGCCTCGACCGTCGGCGAGGCCGCCGGGTACGCGGTGGAGCCGGACGGTGTCGTCTCGCTGCGCTTCGCCAACACGCTGCTCGGCTACCCCGGCTGGTTCTGGACGGTCTCGCTCGCCGTGGTCGAGGGATCCGAGCCGACCGTGCTGGAGGCGGAGCTGCTGCCCGGCGATGATGCGCTGCTCGCCCCCGAGTGGGTGCCGTGGGCCGTCCGCCTGAAGGAGTATCAGGCCGCGCAGGCCGCCGCCGCGGAGGCCGCCGCTGTCCCCGACGACACGT
>NZ_JAPSJA010000342.1 GCF_031178525.1 Microbacterium sp. | reverse complement strand
GATCATCAAAGGCATCCCGCGACGACTGATGACCAAGTTGCCGCTCGGGCACGTCTACCTGGCCCCGGCCGGCGCACCCACCGCCGCGAAGGCGTACTGACATGACGGACACCGCGCTCGAAGCGGCCGCGCAGCGGTATCGCGCCGAGGCCACGCTGGGCAACCCGATCCGTGACATGAACCCGCTGATCCTGCTGGGCTGCATCGCGGCCCTGGCGACGGTCTCCGTGGTGATGCCCGGATGGATCGTCGCGGCGGCGATGGGCGCGGTGTTCGTCGGCATCGGCTTCCTGGCGGGGAAGGGGCGGGAGTACCTGATCACCTTTCTGAAGCTGTGGGCCGCCATCGGCCTCATCCTGTTCGTGCTCCGCGCGGTGCTCACCCGCGGAGGAGACGTGATCGTGCCGCTCGGGCCGATCGCGGTCACCACGCAGGGGGTGCAGGACGGGCTGCGGTTCGCCGCCGCCGTCATGGCGATCTGCGCGGCCGCCACCCTGTTCTTCGCCCTGGTCCCCATGCGGCACCTGATGCTCGCCCTGGAGCGGATCGGCGTCAGCCCCCGGATCAGCTACGTGCTGCTCGCGTCGTTCCAGTCGATCACCGACCTCGGCGCGACCGCCCGCGTCGTGCTCGAGGCGCAGAAGGCGCGGGGGATCGAGACCGAGGGCAACGTGCTGGTGCGCGTGCGCGCCTTCTTCCCGGTGCTCGCCCCGGTGTTCCTCAGTGCGATGAGCGCGACCGAGGAACGGGCGATCGCCCTGGACGCACGCGCTTTCAACAGGCCGGGCGCGCACACCTCGCTGGTGCGGCTGCGCGCGCCGCGCTGGTGGGAGTGGCTCGTGCTCGTGTTGCTCGTCGCGGCCGCCGTCGTCGCGACCGGCGGTGCGGTCGCATGACCCTCGCGAGCCTGCGCGACGTGCGCTTCACCTACGCCTTCTCCGACCGGCCGGCGCTGGACGGGCTGAGCCTCGAATGGGAGCGGGGTCGCGTGCACGGCGTCGTCGGCCTCAACTCGAGCGGCAAGTCGACCCTGTGCGCGCTGATCCGCGGCATCATCCCGCACTTTCACTCCGGCGAGCTGAGCGGCCGGGTGGAGATCCTGGGCCGCGAGCTCGAGGACTGGGATCCGGCGGAGCTGTCCACGGCGATCGGATGCGTCTTCGACAACCCGTTCACCCAGATCAGCGGCATCCGCGACACCGTCTTCGAGGAGATCTCGATCGGACTCGAGAACCTCGGCGTGCCGCGCGACGACATCATCGACCGGGTCACGCGCGTGGTGCGCAGGCTCGGCATCGCGCACCTCGTTGACAAGAACCCGAACGGGCTCTCGGGCGGGCAGCGGCAGAAGGTCGCGTTCGCGTCGATCATCGCGATGGACGCCGAGGTGATGGTCATCGACGAGCCCACCTCGCAGCTCGACCCGGAGTCGTCCGAGGAGGTCTTCGAGATCATCCGCGGGCTCAAGGATGCAGGCAAATCCATCGTCCTCGTCGAGCACAAGATCGACCTGCTCGCGGCGTACGCCGACACCATCACGGTGCTGCACGGCGGGGCGGTGGTGATGACGGGGCCCACCCGCGAGGTGCTCGGATCGCCCGAGCTCGCCGCGTTCTGCATCCGTCCGCCCGAGGTCGTCGAACTGGCGGTGCGCCTGCGCGATGACGGCAGAGACCTCGGGCTCATGCCCATGACCAGGGGCGAGGCGGCACAGGCCGTCGCCGCACGGATGGAGGAGGCGCGCCGTGCCTATTGAGCTGCGAGGGGCCGGCTACGACTACCCCGACGGGACCCGCGCCGTCGGCGCCGTCGACCTGCGGATCGATGACGGCGAGCGGGTGGCGATCGTCGGCCAGAACGGCGCCGGCAAGACCACCACGGTCAAGATGATGAATGGACTGCTGAAGCCCACCACGGGCGAAGTGCTCGTCGACGGCGTGGCCACGGCGGGGCGCACCACCGCGCAGGTGGCCCGTCACGTTGGCTACGTCTTCCAAAACCCCGACGACCAGCTCTTCGCGTCCGACGTGCGATCCGAGATCCAGTACCTCCCACGCTACCTGGGGTGGCCGGAGAGCAGGCGCGATGAGCGCGTGGTGCGAGCGGTTGAACTCACGGGCATCGGCGAGCACTTCGACACCAACCCCAAGGATCTGCCGACCGCGATCAGGAAGTTCGTCGCGATCGCTGCGATCCTCGTCGCGGAGTGCCGGTACGTGATCCTCGACGAGCCCACGGCCGGTCTCGACAGCGTCGGGCTTGCCCAACTGACCCGGATGCTGGACCGGCTCCG
>NZ_JAPSJA010000341.1 GCF_031178525.1 Microbacterium sp. | reverse complement strand
GTCGCGGCCGCCACGACCTCGCTGAGGTTGTGCGGCGCCATGTTGGTCGCCATGCCGACCGCGATGCCGCTCGCGCCGTTCACGAGCAGGTTGGGGTACGCCGCCGGCAGCACGGACGGCTGCTGGAACTGACCGTCGTAGTTGGGGATGAAGTCGACGACGTCCTCTTCGAGGTTCTCCGTCAGCGACAGGGCGGGGGAGGCCAGGCGTGCCTCGGTGTAACGCGCCGCTGCGGGCCCGTCGTCGAGCGAGCCGAAGTTGCCGTGGCCGTCCACGAGCGGCACGCGCAGCGCGAAGTCCTGCGCGAGGCGCACGAGCGCGTCGTAGATGGCCGAGTCGCCGTGCGGGTGCAGCTTTCCCATCACCTCGCCGACGACGCGCGCGCTCTTGACGTGGCCGCGGTCGGGCCGCAGGCCCATCTCCGCCATCTGGTACAGGATGCGCCGCTGCACGGGCTTGAGGCCGTCGCGTGCGTCGGGGAGCGCGCGCGAGTAGATGACCGAGTAGGCGTACTCGAGGTACGACCCCTGCATCTCCTGCTCGAGGTCGATGTCCTCGATGCGCTCCTCGACCGGTTCGGTCGAGCTCGGGGAGGCGGGGGGCTTTCGGGCCATGCTTCTCTTTCTCATAGCGCCTCCGTGCGGAGGAGCGGTGGGCTCCGGGCTCGGGCCCCGGAGCGGGCGAAGCGCGTTGTGCGAGACTTGCCCGGATGTCCCCCATCGTACCGACGGGCCCCGCTTCGGCCCGGAGCCTCACCGGAGTTGCGCCGGAGATCCTGCGGTCGCTGTCCGGCACGTCCGGCTGGTTGCGCCCCGCCGGTTCCGCGGTGCTCTTCGTGATCGACGGGCTCGGCGCGCATCAGCTCAGGGCGCACGCCGGGCACGCCCGACGGCTGTCGTCGTACGGCGGGCGGAAGGACGTCGCCCGCACGGTGTTCCCTTCGACGACCGCCGCCGCGCTGTCGTCCATCCTGACCGGGTCGGATCCCGGCGAGCACGGGTTGGTGGGGTATCGCGTCCTGGATCCGGATCGCGGCCGGCTCGCGAATCAGCTGAACGGCTACGAGCGGGACGGGCTGGACCCGGCGACCTGGCAGCGGCGCCCGACCGTGTTCGAGCGGGCGATCGCCGAGGGCCGCCGCGCCTTCGCGGTCGGCCTCGCGGAGTACGCGACGACGGGTCTGACGGGAGCCATCCTGCGCGGCGCCGAGTACGTCGCGTCGGACGACATCCGGATGCGCGTGCGCCTCGCCTACGAGCTCGCGGCGCGGGAATCGGGCTCGCTCGTGTACTGCTACCTCCCGGAGGTCGACAAGGCCGGGCACCGCCGCGGCGTGGCCTCGGACGCGTGGATGTCGGCGCTCGAGGACATCGATGCGGCGTTCGCGACCCCGGTTCCGCCCGGCGTGGGCGCCATCGTGACGGCCGATCACGGCATGGTCGACGTGCCGCGGCATCGGCACGTGCTGCTCGGCGACGGCGACCCGCGCCTGGACGGCGTCGCCCACCTGGGCGGCGAGCCTCGTCTGCTGCACGTCTACCTGGAGCCCGGCGTGGATGCGCGCGCGGCCGCCGACGTGTGGGCCTCGGTCTCGGGCCGGACGGCGGACGTCGCGACGCGCGAGGAGGCGATCGCGGACGGGCTGTTCGGCACGGTGTCCGACGACGTCAGGCCGCGGATCGGCGACCTCCTCGTGGCCGCGCGCGGAGCCTGGGCGTTCTACGACGACCGGCTCGAGGACAAGCGCGCACAGGACATGATCGGCCAGCACGGCTCGGTCACGCCCGAGGAGGTCGTGGTGCCGCTGCTGCGACTCGGAACGTACGCGGGCTGAGTGCCGCGGCCCGGGCCGTCAGTCGTCGCTGCGCGCGCCGAAGACGATCTCGTCCCAGGACGGCATCGAGGCCCGTCCGCGCCGGCGCCGGCTCTCATCGGTCTCAGCGGGGGTCTCCTCCCGCTCCTCGGCCTGCTCGGGCACGGCGTCGAACAGGGCCACGGGCGCGCGGCGGTCGCTCTCCGCGGCGCCGCCGGCGGGGTGGTCGGCCGTGCGGTCGACGAGCTCCGCGTCGAACGCGGGAGCCGGCTCGCGCTGGCCGCGCCGGCGCCGGAGCGCCTCGAGCAGGTCGGCCGTGTCGGAACTGGCGTTCTGCGAGGCGGGGGCGCGCTTGGTGGCGAAGTCCCGCACCGCGGCGGGGGAGGAGTCGTGCTCGGACTGCGGCTCCGGCAGGCGACGCGGGCCGAACGCTCCGGAGTCGAACCGGTCGTCCTCGCGCTCATCCGCGGGCTCGCTCCCGTGCA
>NZ_JAPSJA010000094.1 GCF_031178525.1 Microbacterium sp. | reverse complement strand
TGCCCCGCTGGGTGACCTGCCCCCGGGAGACGACCGCCCAGCCGGGCCCGTCCGATCCGGACCCGTCGATCACGCGGCGGGCGGCGACGAGCAGGGCGGTCATGCGGTCATCCTCTCAGAAGCGGGCCCCGCGGCCGGCGACCGGGCCGCCGAACGATGACGCGACCGCCGCGGGGGTAACGCCGAACGGCCTCGCCCGAGGGCGAGGCCGTTCGGCGAGGCGGACGGCTCAGCCGAAGCGGCCCGAGACGTAGTCCTCGGTCGCCTGCACCGACGGCGTCGTGAAGATGGTCGAGGTCGTGTCGTACTCGATCAGCTTGCCGGGCTTGCCGGTGCCCGCGATGTTGAAGAACGCGGTCTTGTCGCTCACGCGCGACGCCTGCTGCATGTTGTGCGTCACGATCACGACCGTGTAGTCGTTCTTCAGTTCGGCGATGAGCTCCTCGATCGCGAAGGTCGAGATCGGGTCGAGGGCCGAGCAGGGCTCGTCCATCAGGATGACCTCGGGCGACACGGCGATCGTGCGGGCGATGCACAGGCGCTGCTGCTGGCCGCCCGACAGGCCGGAGCCCGGGCGGTCCAGGCGGTCCTTGACCTCGTTCCAGAGGTTGGCGCCGCGCAGCGACCTCTCGACGAGGTCGTCGGCGTCGCTCTTGGAGATGCGCTTGTTGTTGAGCGTCACGCCCGCCAGCACGTTCTCGCGGATCGACATGGTCGGGAACGGGTTGGGCCGCTGGAACACCATGCCGACCTGGCGGCGCACGAGCACGGGGTCGACGTTCGAGCCGTACAGGTTCTGGCCGTCCAGCAGCACCTCGCCCTCGACGCGCGCGCCGGGGATGACCTCGTGCATGCGGTTGAGCGTGCGCAGGAACGTGGACTTGCCGCAGCCCGACGGGCCGATGAAGGCCGTCACGGTGCGGGGCTGGATGTCGATGGAGACGCCCTCGACGGCGAGGAAGTCGCCGTAGAAGACGTTGAGGTCGTTGACTTCGATGCTCTTGGACATCTGGGTCTCTCTTTTCTGGAGGTCGTTCGGGTCGAGGGGAGTCAGCGGCCGGTCATCTTCGGCGCGAAGATCTTGGCGATCAGGCGCGCGGCGAGGTTGAGGACCATGACGATCAGGATCAGCGCGAGCGCGGCGCCCCAGGCGCGGTCGATGTAGGCCTCCGGCGGGATGCCGGGGTATTTGGCCTGCATGTAGGCGAACACGGGCAGCGTGGCCATCTGGCCGTCGAACATGTTGAGGTTCATGTTCGGCACGATTCCCACCGTCAGCAGCAGGGGCGCCGTCTCGCCGATCACGCGCGAGATCGCCAGCATCACACTGGTCGTGATGCCCGCGATCGCGGTCGGCAGGACGACCTTGACGATCGTCAGCCACTTGGGCACACCGAGCGCGTAGGACGCCTCGCGCAGTTCGTTCGGGACGATGCGCAGCAGCTCCTCGCTGCCTCGCACCACGACCGGGATCATGAGCACCGACAGCGCGAGCGAGCCCATGATGCCCATGCGCGTGCCGGGGCCGACGAGCAGCGCGAACACCGAGTAGATGAACAGGCCGGCGACGATCGACGGGATGCCCGTCATGACGTCGACGAGGAAGGTGATCGCCTTCGCGATCCGTCCGCGCCCGTACTCGACGAGGTAGATCGAGGTCATGAGGCCGATCGGCACGGAGATGACGGTCGCGCCCAGCGTGATCAGGAGCGTTCCCCAGATCGCGTGCACGGCACCGCCGCCCTCACCGGCGACGTTGCGCATCGAGAAGCTGAAGAACTCGGCGTCGAAGCGCTGGATGCCGTTCGCGACCACGGTGAACAGCAGCGAGATCAGCGGCAGGAGCGCGATCAGGAAGGCGGTCGCGACGAGTCCCGTCATGACCCGGTCGGTGGCGTGCCGCCGCGTCTCGGCGATCGAGGAGATCACCGCGATGCCGACGAGGTAGAGCAGCATCGTGACGACGAGCGCGCCCGCGATGTTGAACTGCGCGACGTCGCCGCTCGAGTTCAGGAGGGCGAACAGCACGACGGCGACGAACAGCGCGAAGCCCAGCAGCGCCCAGGGCGCCCACCGGGGCAGACGGCCGGTGGTCAGGGAGACCTTCGGCGGGGCGGCGGCGGCGACGATGGTGGCCGACATCAGTTCGCTCCAGAGAACTCGGCGCGGCGGGAGACGATCCAGCGCGCGATGGCGTTCACCGCGAAGGTGACGATGAAGAGGATGAGGCCCGCGGCGATGAGCGTCGATACGCCCTCGTCGTGCGCCTCGGGGAACCGCAGCGCGATGATCGCCGGGATCGTCGTGGGGTTCTCGGGGTTCAGGAGGTTGAACGTCACGACTCCCAGCGGCGAGAGCACGAGGGTCACGGCCATGGTCTCGCCGAGCGCGCGGCCGAGGGCCAGCATCGCGGCGGACACCATGCCGCTGCGCGCGAACGGCAGGACGGCCATCCGCACCATCTCCCAGCGCGTGGCGCCCAGGGCGAGCGCGGCCTCCTCGTGCAGCTTGGGCGTCTGCAGGAACACCTCACGGCAGATCGCCGTCATGATCGGCAGGATCATCACGGCCAGCACGAGCGACGCCGTGAGGATCGTCTTGCCCGTGCCGGACGGCGTGCCGCCGAACAGCGGGATCCAGCCGAGGTTCTCGTTGAGCCACTTGTAGAAGGGCACGAGCGCGGGCGCGAACGTCAGGGCGCCCCAGAGGCCGAAGACCACCGACGGCACGGCCGCCAGCAGGTCGATCACATATCCGAGCAGGGCAGCCAGGCGACGCGGTGCGTAGTGGGAGATGAACAGCGCGATGCCGAGGGCGATCGGCGCGGCGATGACGAGCGCGATGGCCGACGCCCAGAGGGTGCCGAACACGAACGGCCACACCCACTGGAGGAACGGCTGGCCCTCGAGGATGTGGTTGCTCGACGTATCGGGCTGGAAGGCCGGCAGCGCCTGGACGATCAGGAAGAGGGCGACGGCGGCGAGCGTGATCAGGATGATCGTGCCGGCCGCCAGCGCGGTGCCCGAGAAGATGCGGTCTCCGGGCCGAAGCACGGGCTTCGCGGCGGGAGTAGAGCTGCCGCGCTCCGTCGTGGTCGTTGTCATTCGGTCCCGCTCCTCTGGGTCCTCAGTGTCATGCTCGGGTGCTGACGGGTATCAGCGGCGCGGCGATGCCCTCGCGCTCGAATCCCACGGGGGGACAAGCGCGAGGGCACCGTCGCTATCGCTGAAACAGGGTCAGTCGACCTTGATCGCCTCGAGAGCGGTCGCGATCTGCTCCTGCAGGCCGGCCGAGAGCGGCGCGCTGCCGGCGGCTTCGGCGCTGACCTGCTGGCCCTCCTCCGACGTCACGTAGCCGATGTAGGCCTTCGTGAGGGCGGCGACCTCGGGGTCCTCGTACTCGGTGCAGGCGATCAGGTAGCTGACCAGCGCGATCGGGTACGAGCCGGCGGGCGCGGCGGCCGCGTCGACCGCGAAGGCCAGGTCGTGGTCCGAGCGGCCCTCCTCGAGCGGCGAGGCCTCGACCAGCGCGGCGGTCGCCTCGGCCGAGTAGGCGACGTACTCGTCGCCGTTCTTCACGGCCACCTGGCCGAGCTCGGAGGTGCGCGACGCGTCGGCGAAGCCGATGTAGCCGGAGCCGTTCGTGATGGCGTCGACGACGCCGGAGGTGCCGTCGCCTGCCTCACCCGACTGCAGCGGCCACTCGTCGGAGGGCTCCTCGGTCCACACGTCGGGCGCGACGGCGGCGAGGTAGGACGTGAAGGTCTCCTGCGTGCCCGAGGCGTCGGCGCGGTGCACCGGCACGATCGCCTGGTCGGGCAGCTCGACGCCCTCGTTCTGCGAGGCGATGGCCTCGTCGTTCCAGTTCGTGATCTCGCCCGTGAAGATCTTGGCGATGGTCTCGCCGTCGAGGTTCAGGGTGTCGATGCCCTCGAGGTTGAAGGCGATGGCGACGGGGGAGATGTACGCCGGGACCTCGACGATGTCGTCGGTGACGCACGCGCCGAAGCCGCCCGCCTCGAGCTCCTCCGCGTCGAACGCGCGGTCCGAGCCGATGAAGTTCGACGCACCGGAGATGAAGTTCTCGCGGCCGGTGCCCGAGCCGGTGGCCGTGTAGAGCACGTTGGCCTCGGGGTTGGCGGTCTGGAACGCGGCGACCCACGCCTGCTGCGCGGCCTCCTGCGACGAGGCGCCGGTGGCCTCGATCGTGCCGCTGACCGTGGTCCCGGAGCCACCCTCGGAGGGGGCCGCCGAGCCGCTGTCCGCGGAAGGCTCGTTGGCGGCGCAGCCTGCGAGAGCGAGAGCAGCAACCGCGCCGAGGGCCGCGATGCTGGAGAGACGGGTGATCTTCACTGTGTATCCGTTTCCATGAGGGATTCAGGACGTCCCCGCCGGGTTGCAGGGCACAACCGTGAACGTAGGAGGGGGTGGTGACGAGACTGCGGTGGAATGGTGAACGGCAGGTGAACTGCCCGCATCGATCGCGCATATGACCGCGGATTCGCGGTGTGCTCCCAGGTCGTCAGACCTTCGGCGCGTGCGTCTCTATCGCGACGATTCCCGATCCGGGATTCGTCGCCGAGATATGCACCACGCTGAATGCGCCCGTCTCGAGCGCCGCGGCGTCCGCCAGATATGCGCCGCGCATCGTGCCCGTCGCGAGCGCGAGCTCGCTCAGGATGTCCGGCAGCACCGGGCCGTGGCTGCACAGCACGGCGGGCTTGCCCGCCCGCACCCGGCGCCCGACGACCTCCCGCACATCCGACGTGCCGTCCTCCCACGCGTCCTGGCTGATCAGATCCGTCTCCTCGATCCGCCGCGCGATGGCCTTGGACAGCGGGCCGACCGTCGCGACGCAGCGCACGGCGGTGCTGGTGACGATCCGGCGCACGCCGAACGCCCGCAGGCCGCCGACGACCGCCTTCGCCTGCGCCTTGCCGCGCGGCGTCAGGGGGCGCCCCGCGTCGCCTCGGTCCCACTCGTCGCGCGGCACGGCCTTCCCGTGCCGCAGCGCGATCACGGGGAACGTGTGCAGCACGCCGTCGTCCACGAGCCGCTCGAAGTGCTCGAGGATCTCGATGTCGACCGGGTAGCTGAGCCTGGCGTGCGCCTTCTTCAGACCGACCCATTCCAGGCCCGCGACCTCGTCGTTCGGAACGAAGCTGCTCGCTCTGATCGCCTCGTCCGACGCGGCCGCCGACCAGTAGTGCACGATCTTCTGCTTGCCGTTCGGCATCCCGTAGCGCGAGACGCCGAGCGGCGCACCGAGGGAGGTGCGGATGCCGGTCTCCTCGAAGATCTCGCGCACGGCGGTCTCCGCGAGCATCTCGCCGGGATCGACCTTGCCCTTCGGCAGCGTGATGTCGCGGTACTTCGTGCGATGGATCAGCAGCACGCGCACCTTGCCCTCGGAGAGGCGCCACACGACACCGCCCGCCGCGTAGACGGCGAGATCGGACGTCATCGGATCGCGCGCGCCTGACGGCGGCGCTTGACGGCGGACATCCGGCGGTCCTGCAGGTCGAGGAGCGGCTTGCCGTCCTCGCCGGTGCTGTGGCGCGTCCACACGCCGTCCGCGCCGAGGTGCCAGGAACTCACGCGCTCATCCATCGCGAGCTCGAACAGGTTCAGCAGCTCCTGCACGTGCTTGGGCGCGGTGACCCGCACGAGCGCCTCGACGCGGCGATCGAGGTTCCGGTGCATCATGTCCGCGCTGCCGATGAAGACCTCGGGTTCGCCCTCGTTCTCGAACGCGAAGATGCGCGAGTGCTCGAGGTAGCGGCCGAGGATCGAGCGCACCGTGATGTTGTCGCTCACGCCGGGCAGGTCGGTCCGCAGCGAGCAGATGCCGCGCACCCACACGTCGACCTTCACGCCCGCGATGCTCGCGCGGTAGAGCGCGTCGATGATCTGCTCGTCGACCATCGAGTTGACCTTGATCCGCACGTGCGCCGGCTTGCCCGCCTGCGCGTTGCGGCGCTCGCGGTCGATGAGGCGGATCAGGCCCTTCCGCAGGTGGAGCGGGGCGACGAGCAGGCGCTTGAACTTCTTCTCGATCGCGTAGCCGCTCAGCTCGTTGAACAGTCGCGTGAGGTCGCGGCCGACGAGCGGGTCGGTCGTGAACAGCCCGAAGTCCTCGTACAGGCGGCTGGTCTTGGGGTTGTAGTTGCCCGTGCCGACATGGCTGTAGTGGCGAAGCTCGCCCTTCTCCTCGCGGATCACGAGCGCGAGCTTGCAGTGTGTCTTCAGTCCCACGAGGCCGTAGACGACGTGCACGCCGGCCTTCTCGAGCTTGCGGGCCCAGACGATGTTGTTGGCCTCGTCGAAGCGTGCCTTGACCTCGACCAGCGCGAGCACCTGCTTGCCCGCCTCGGCCGCGTCGATCAGGGCCTGCACGACGGGGCTGTCGCCCGATGTGCGGTACAGGGTCTGCTTGATCGCGAGCACGTGCGGATCCCGCGCCGCCTGCTCGAGGAACGCCTGCACGCTCGTGGCGAACGACTCGTAGGGGTGGTGGACGAGCACGTCGGACTTGCGGATCGCCGCGAAGACGTCGGCGCGCGCCTCCTGATCGACGGGCTGGAACGGCAGCGCGGTGGTCGGCACGTGCGGCGCGTAGCGCAGGTCCGGGCGCTTGATCCCCGACAGCGCGAACAGTGCGCGCAGGTCGAGCGGGCCGGGGAGGCGGTACACCTCCTGCTCGGTGATGTCGAGCTCCTTCACCAGCAGATCGAGCGTCACGTCGTCCATGTCGTCCGTGATCTCCAGGCGGATCGGCGGACCGAAGCGGCGGCGGAGCAGCTCGGCCTCGAGCGCCTGGATGAGGTTCTCGCTCTCGTCCTCCTCGATCACGACGTCCTCGTTGCGCGTGAGGCGGAACGCGTGGTGATCGAGGATCTCCATGCCGGGGAAGAGGTCCTCGAGGTGCTGGGCGATGAGCTCCTCGAGCGGCAGGAATCGCATGGCGTGCCCGTCGCCGCCGGGGACCTCGACGTAGCGCGGCATCATCGGCGGCACCTTGAGGCGCGCGAACTCCTGCCGCCCCGTGCGCGCGTTGCGGATGCGGATCGCGAGGTTCAGTGACAGGCCCGAGATGTAGGGGAACGGATGCGCCGGGTCGACGGCCAGCGGCATCAGCACGGGGAAGACCTTGGCGTGGAAGTAGTCGTACAGCGCCGAGCGCTCGTCCTTGTCCAGCGCCTCCCAGCCGACGACGACGATGCCGGCCTCCGCGAGCGCGGGTCGGACGGCGTCGTTCCAGACCTTCGCGTGTCGCAGCTGGAGGGCGTGCGCTTCCGACGAGATCGCCGTGAGCGCGTCGGTCGGCGAGACGCCGACGTTCGTCGGCACGGCCAGTCCCGTGACGATGCGCCGCTTCAGGCCCGCGACGCGGACCATGAAGAACTCGTCGAGGTTGCTCGCGAAGATCGCGAGGAAGTTCGCGCGCTCCAGCAGGGGCAGCGTCGGGTCCTCCGCCAGCTCGAGCACGCGCTGGTTGAACGCGAGCCAGCTCAGCTCGCGGTCGAGGTAGCGGTTCTCCGGCAGCTGCGCGTCCGGCGCCTCGACGGCCGCGTCGAAGTCGTCGTCCTCGGCATCGCCGATGCCCGTGTCCACGATGGCGGAGTCGATCATGTCGGCCATCCTGCCACCGTCCCGTGTCCTCGTCGTGAACTCGGGCTGTCTCGCCCCGGTCAGGACTTCGTGGCGGACGGCAGCTGGTCGTCCTCGTAGACGTTGAAGCGGTATCCCACGTTGCGGACCGTGCCGATCAGCTGCTCGAGGTCGCCGAGCTTGGCGCGCAGGCGGCGCACGTGCACGTCGACCGTGCGCGTGCCGCCGAAGTAGTCGTAGCCCCACACCTCGCTGAGCAGCTGCTCGCGCGTGAACACCCGGGAGGGATGCGTCGCGAAGAAGTGCAGCAGCTGGAACTCCTTGTAAGTGAGGTCGAGCGGCTTGCCGTGCACCTTCGCCGAATACGAGGACTCGTCGATCGTGATGCCGGAGGTCTGGATCCGGGTGCTGACCTGCTCGCTCGCCTGGCGGCCGATCGCGAGGCGCACACGCGCATCCACCTCGGCGGGGCCCGCCGTGACCAGGATGACGTCGTCGATGCCCCAGTCGGTGGACACCGCGGTCAGGCCGCCCTCGGTCACCACGAGCACGAGCGGCGCGTCGAGGCCCGTGGTGTTCAGGATCTTGCACAGCGACTTCGCGCCGACCAGGTCCGTGCGGGCGTCGACGAAGATCACGTCGGCGCTGGGCGCGTTCACCAGCTGGGCGGGCTCTGCCGGGATCTGCC
Organism: Microbacterium sp.; assembly: GCF_031178525.1. Taxonomy (GTDB): domain Bacteria; phylum Actinomycetota; class Actinomycetes; order Actinomycetales; family Microbacteriaceae; genus Microbacterium. Next base: position 978 of record NZ_JAPSJA010000094.1, on the reverse strand, counting down.
TGACACGGTGACTCAGCAGTTCGAGCGCGGGCAGAACCGCTCCGCCGCCGGGGGCGGAGCTCAGGACCAGAAGCTGTGCCAAGCGATGTCCTTCCGACGCAGGTGGGGACCGCGTCCTCGGCATCGATGCGGTGGGGTCGCCGCATCGTGCCCCCATCATAGAGGTCTCGCCGTGGGCGCTCCGACGCGCGCGGCGGGGTGCTCGCCGGGGCCCGGTGCGTATCCCGCGTCGTGGACAATGGGGGGATGACGGTCCCAGAACTCGCCCCGCGGCGCCGCTACGGCGGCATCGCGACCACGTGGGGCTTCGCGCTCCTGGTCGGGCTGGCCATCGCGGTGTTCGTGCCGTTCGAGGAGCGGTTCCGGTGGTTCGGCCTCGCGGGCGGCGCGTGCCTCATCTTCGCGTTCACCGCGCATCTGATCGACGGGCGGGCGAAGGGGTTCGTCTTCCGTGTCGGCGTCGCGGCCCTCGGTGGCATCACGATCCTCGGCGTCGTGGCGCTCGTGATGGTGCTGGCCGCCGTGAGTCCGGCGTGACCCGATAGACTGACGGTATGGATCTCGTCGCGCTCGAACTGTTCTTCGTCGGGCTGCTGGGCCTCGCCAGCCTGGCGATCGCCTTCATCTCCGGCGCGGTGGTCTGGAACCTGTTCCGCGGCCAGCGCTGAAAGGCGGCAGCATGATCGAGCTGCCCGCAGACCTCCCCGCCGACCTCGCGCCGCTGTCGTGGCTGATCGGCGTATGGGAGGGCACCGGCGTGATCGACTATCGCGTCGGCGACACCCACTTCGAGGGCGAGTTCTCGCACCGGGTCAGCTTCAGCCATGACGGCGGTCCGTTCCTGAACTACTCCGCCTCGGCGTATCTCTCCTCGCCCGACGGAGAGCCGGCACGTGCGCTGAATGCCGAGACCGGCTTCTGGCGGGTGGCGCGTCCCTCGACAGCGGCCGAGCCCGGACCCGGCCTGCTGCCGCCGCG
>NZ_JAPSJA010000340.1 GCF_031178525.1 Microbacterium sp. | reverse complement strand
TCGTCAACGCCCCCGACGCCAAGGTCATGCGGGTCTATGTCGACGACGAGCCGCTCTCGCTCGACATCGCCGAGATCCGCGAGTACGAGCGCGTGCTCGACATGCGCGAGGGCGTCTATCGCCGGCGACTGCTGTGGCGCACGCCCGCCGGCAAGGACGTGCTGATCGAGGACGACCGCATGGTCTCGTTCGACGAGCGCCACCTCGCCGTGATGCGGATGACCGTGACGGTGCTCGACACGGACGCGCCCGTGACCATCAGCTCGCAGCTCGTGAACCGGCAGGACGGCGAGAACGTCTACGGCGGAACGCCCGCGATGATCCGCGGTGCGACGTTCGATCCCCGCAAGACCGACAAGATCAGCGAGCGCGTGCTGCAGCCGCAGGAGTTCTGGCAGGACGGCCTGCGCTCCGCGCTGTCGTACAAGGTCACCGAGTCGGGGATGACGATCGCGGTCGCGAGCGACCACGAGATCCACACCGACAACGACTACGACGTCCGCCTCCTCGTCGAGCCCGACATCGCCAAGCACGTCTTCCGCGTGCAGGCGAAGGCGGGCGTGCCGGTCACCATCACGAAGACCGTGTCGTACCACACCTCGCGCGGCGTGCCCCCGCGCGAGCTCGTCGACCGCTGCCGGCGGACGCTCGATCGCGTCGCCTCGATCGGCATCGACGAGATCTACCGTCGTCAGCGCGCGTGGATGGACGACTTCTGGAGCCGCGCCGACGTCCGGATCGCGGGGCAGGACAGCCTGCAGCAGGCCACCCGCTGGTGCCTGTTCCAGCTCGCGCAGGCGGCCGCCCGTGCGGACGGCTTCGGTGTCTCGGCGAAGGGCGTCACGGGCTCCGGCTACTCCGGCCACTACTTCTGGGACACCGAGATCTACGTGCTGCCGTTCCTTGCCTACACCACCCCGCTGTGGGCGCGGAACGCCATGCGGATGCGCACCCACATGCTGCCGGCGGCCCGGCGCCGCGCGGGTCAGCTGAACGAGGCCGGGGCGCTCTTCCCCTGGCGCACCATCAACGGCGAGGAGGCGTCCGCCTACTACGCCGCCGGCACCGCGCAGTACCACATCAATGCCGACATCGCGTATGCGATCGTGAAGTACGCCCGCGCCACGGACGACTTCGACTTCATCGAGCGCGAGGGCGCCGACGTGCTCGTCGAGACCGCGCGGCTGTGGGCGACGCTGGGCTTCTGGCGCTCGTATCAGGGCATCGAGTCGTTCCACATCCACGGCGTCACGGGGCCGGATGAGTACACGACGGTCGTGAACGACAACCTCTTCACGAACGTGATGGCGCGGTTCAATCTGCGTGCCGCGGCCCGCGCGGTCCGGGACATGGCCGAGCGCAGCCCCGGCGCGTTCCGGCGGCTCGCCGACCGCGTGGCGCTGGACCCGTCGGAGCCCGAGGCGTGGGAGCGCGCGGCGGAGGCCATGCACATCCCGTACAGCGAGAACTTCGGCATCCACCCGCAGGACTCGCTGTTCCTCGAGCGCGAGGTGTGGGACCTCGAGCACACGCCCGAGGAGCAGCGGCCGCTGCTGCTGCACTTCCACCCGCTCGTGATCTACCGCTTCCAGGTGCTGAAGCAGGCGGATGTCGTGCTCGCGCTGTTCCTGCAGGGCAACCACTTCACGGCGGAGGAGAAGCGCGCCGACTTCGACTACTACGACCCGCTGACGACGGGGGACTCGACCCTCTCGGCCGTCGTGCAGGCCATCCTGGCCGCCGAGGTCGGGTATCAGGACCTCGCGCACGAGTACTTCGAGGAGGCGCTGTTCGTCGACCTCGGCGACCTGCACCACAACGCGGCCGACGGCGTGCACGTCGCCTCCGCCGGCGGCGTCTGGACAGCACTGGTCTCGGGCTTCGGCGGCATGCGCGACCACCTGGGCGAGCTGACCTTCGACCCCCGCCTTCCCGAGAGCTGGCCCGAGCTGGCGTACACGCTGCAGTGGAAGGGCCGCACGCTCGACATCGTGCTGCGGCGTGACCACATGCGCGTGACGATGCGCCCCGATGGACCGGGGGGATCCGTCGATCCCGTGCCGTTCGAGGTGCGCGGCAAGGCGTACGTCGCCACCGTGGACGAGCCGACCGTCGTGCTGCTGGCCGACCAGGGGCCCGTGCTGCCGGGTCGACCCACGCTGAGGCCGTTCTCCGAGATGCGGCGCGACGACGGCACCTCGCTCGAGCCGACCGTTCCCGCCCCGATCACCACATCCATCCCCGTGATCACCGGGGCGATGCAGACCGTCAGCGCCGATGTCGACTGAGCCGCTGATCAAGGCCTCCGAG
>NZ_JAPSJA010000093.1 GCF_031178525.1 Microbacterium sp. | reverse complement strand
GCTTCGGCGTGCGCGCGATCGCCGTGGAGGACGCCGAGTCCGCGCGGCCGCGCGTGATCGCCACCGGGGCGGACGGCGAGCGGATCGAGATCGAGGCGGATGTCGTCGTCGGGTCGGACGGATCGCGCGGCGTGACGCGCGAGACCGTCACCGGATCGCACGGCGGGTTTTACCGCGAGTACCCGTTCGCGTGGTTCGGGGTGCTGTGCGAGGCGCCCCCGTCGGCGGAGGAGCTGATCTACAGCAACTCGCCGGACGGCTTCGCGCTGATCAGCCAGCGCAGCGCCACCGTGCAGCGCATGTACTTCCAGTGCGACCCGGATGAGGACCCTGAGCGGTTCTCGGAGCGCGAGCTGTGGGACATCCTGCAGGCACGCGTGCCGGGCACGACCCTGAACGAGGGGCCCATCTTCCAGCGCGACGTGCTGCGGTTCCGCAGCTTCGTCGCGCACCGGCTGCGGCGCGGCCGCGTCGTGCTCGTCGGCGACGCCGCGCACACCGTGCCCCCCACCGGCGCGAAGGGGATGAACCTCGCGGTCGCCGACGTCGTGCTGCTGGCCGACGCGCTGAGCGCGCTGCTGCGCGAGCGGGACGAGCGGCTGCTCGACGCCTATCCCGAGCGCGCGCTCGCGCGGATCTGGAAGGCGCAGCACTTCTCCTGGTGGATGACGAACATGCTGCATGTCGCGCCCGGAGCGAGCGATTTCGACCGGCGTCGCCAGGTCGGAGAGCTCCGCTCGGTCGTCGAGTCGGAGCACGGCAGGGCCTACCTCGCCGAGGCCTACACGGGCTGGCCGCTCGCGCGCTGACTCAGCCCGTGCGGCGCTCGCGGGCCCGTCCCGCGGTGGCCGCCGCGATCCCGAGCAGCACGGCACCGGTCATGCCGGCGGTCACCGGGATCGCGGTGTCGTCGCCCCAGAGGCCGCCGAAGGGGGAGGCGACCGCGCCGAGCGAGAACTGGAACAGGCCGAGCGTCGCCGAGCCTGCTCCCGCCGCGAACGCCGCGCGGCCGAGCGTGAGGGCGGACGCGTCCGACATGGTGCCCGCGCATCCCGCCGCGAACACGCATACGAGCGGCACCCACGTGGGGAGCCCGAGCGTTCCGGTCAGCGCCAGCAGCAGCAGGGCGGCCGCCGCGGCGAGCGACACCAGCTGCGCGGCACGGAGGGCGCCGGCGGCTCCCCGTCGTCGCACGACGCGGGCGTTCAGCCAGGCCCCGAGCACGAACGAGACCGATCCCGCGGCGAACGTCAGCGAGTAGACGAGCGGGGACGCGCCGAACACGTTCTGCACGACGAAGGACGACGATCCGATGTACAGGATCAGCGCGCCGTAGCCGAGCGCGAACGCCAGCGCGTAGCCGACGAACGCGCCGTCGCGCACGAGCCGCCAGAGGCTGCCGACGAGCGGTCGCACGCGGGCCGGATGCCGCCGCTCGGGAGGCAGCGACTCGGGGATCGCGACGACCGTGACCACGAGCATCGCGGCCGAGACGATCGCGAGACCGACCAGGGCCGCGCGCCATCCGCCCCACGAGGTCAACAGCGCGCCGAGCGGACTGCCGACGACAGGTCCGATCCCCATGGTCGCGATCAGGATGCTGATGCCCCGTGCGGCCCGCTCGCCCGTCGCGAGGTCGGCAACGATCGCGCGCGCGAGCGCCGCGCCGGCCGATCCGCTGAGGCCCTGAACGAGCCGCAGCGCCACGACCCATTCGAGCGACGGCGCGGCGGCGGCTGCGAAACCCGCTATCGCGAACACGGAGAACGCGGCGAGCAGCGTGCGGCGCCGCCCGAGCGCGTCCGAGATCGTGCCGATGCCGAACTGCCCGGCCGCGGATCCGATCAGGTACGCCGTCAGCGTGAGCTGCACCGCAGCGGCCGTCGCACCGAAGTCCTCCTGGATCGAGGGGAAGGCGGGCAGGTACAGGTCGGTCGACAGGGCGCCGGCCATGCCGACGAAGCCCAGCGCCGCGAGCCGACCGCGGGTGAGCTCGTCCCGGGTGCCCGCCGTCACCGCCTCAGCCGACCCGCGCCTCATCCGGCCGGAACCCGCGCTTGGCGAGCTGGATCTGCTCGTACACGTGGTGGCGCAGCTCGGTGAAGCGCGGCAGCGCCCGCGTCTCGAGCTGATCGCGCTGATCGGGCAGGTCGATCACGAGGTCCTCCTGCACCACCGTGGGCGACGACGACAGGATGATCACGCGCGACCCGAGATAGACCGACTCGTCGATGTCGTGCGTGACGAACAGCACCGTGACTCCGAGGCGCTCGCGGATCGATCGCACAAGGTCCTCGAGGTCCGCTCGGGTCTGCGCGTCGACGGCCGCGAACGGCTCGTCCATCAGCAGCACCTCGGGCTGGTACGCGATCGCGCGGGCGATGGCCACGCGCTGCTGCATGCCGCCCGACAGCTGCCACGGGTACGACTTCGGAACGTGCGCGAGGCCCACGCTCTCGAGCGCCTCTGCCACGAGCTCCGCGCGCTTCGCCCTGGGCACTCCGGCGTTCTTCAGCGGCAGCTCGACGTTGTCGGCGACGCGCAGCCAGGGGAACAGCGACCGGCCGTACTCCTGGAACACCACGGCCATCTTCTTGGGCGGTCCCGTGACGCGCTTGCCGTCGAGCAGGACCTCGCCGCTCGTGGGCTCGAGCAGACCCGCGATGCACTTCAGCAGCGTGGTCTTGCCCGACCCGGAGGGGCCGACGAGGCAGGTCAGCTCATTGCGCCCGAGGTCGAAGGTCAGATCGCGCACGGCCTCGATGTCACCGCCGTCGGTGCGGTAGACCTTCTTCAGGCCGCGCACCGAGAGCAGCGTCTGCTCGGGGGGAAGGGTGCGGCCGTGGCCGATGGCCGTCGAGGCGGCGATGTTCTCAGGAGGCATTCTGCAGATCCTTCAGTCCGTGGTACCAGCGCAGGATGCGGCGCTCGACGAGCTTGAACAGCAGCGAGACCGCGAAGCCGAGCAGCCCCAGCAGCAGGATGCCGCTCCACATCTGCGGAACCGCGAAGCTGCGCTGCAGCTGGATGATCGAGAAGCCGAGACCCGACGAGGCGTAGAGCATCTCGCTGATGACCATCAGGATGATGCCGATCGGCAGGCTCTGCCGGACGCCCGCCAGGATCTGCGGCGCCGCGGACGGCAGCACCTGGTAGCGCACGCGGTTCAGGCCGTGGATGCCGTACGAGCGGCTCGTCTCGGTCTGCACCTCGTCGGCCGCGCGCACGCCCTCGATCGTGTTGAGGATCACCGGCCAGATCGCGCCGAACGCGATCACGGCGATCCTCATGTCGTCGCCGATCCCGATCACGAGCGCGAAGATCGGGATCAGCACGGGCGGCGGGATCGCGCGGAAGAACTCGAACACGGGCTCGGTGAACGCGCGCAGCCCGCGGCTCAGCCCGACGCCGAGGCCGATCAGCATGCCGAGCACGATCGCGAAGGCGGTGCCGGCGGCGAAGCGCCCGAGGCTCGGCAGCACGTCCGTGAAGAACCTGTCGCCGATCCAGGTCTCGAAGAACTGGGTCACGAGCGGCACGGGCTTCGGCACGAAGATGCTCGTCGCCCCGAGCGACGCGATCCACCAGATCGCGATGAGGATCACCGGCAGCCCGAGCGCGTACGCGAGGGCGATCAGCGACTTGCGCATCAGGCGTCCCCTCGCACGGACTGGTGCCACGACAGCAGGCGGCGCTCCGCCGCGCGGACGCCGAGGTTGATCACGACGCCGAGCAGTCCGGTCAGCAGCACGAGCGCGTAGGTCGAGGCGTACAGGCCCGCGTCCTTCGCGAGACCAGCCTGCTTGCCGACGCCAGGCGTGCCGATCACCAGCTCGGCCGTGACCGCCAGGATGAGCGCGACCGCGGCGGCAAGGCGGATCCCGGTGAGCAGATAGGGGAGCATGGTCGGGAACACCACGTCGCGCACGCGCTGCCACCAGGTGAAGCCGTAGCTGCGCGCCGTGCTCATCGCGACCGCGTCGACGTCGGCGACGCCGTAGAGCACCTGGATGAAGATCTGCCAGAACGCGCCGTACGTGATGATGAGCAGGCTCTGCTGGAGCGGCACCGCGAACGCCAGCACGGCGAGCGGGATGAGCGCGACCGACGGGATGGGGCGCAGGAACTCGACGGTCGATCTCGTGGCGCGCGACAGGAACGGAGACAGGCCGATCACGACGCCCAGCGGCACGGCGAGCGCCGACGCCAGAAGGATGCCGAGCGCCCAGGCCCCCAGCGTCTGACCCACCGCGACCCACGTGCCGGTCAGCGCGGCGTTCGCGCCGAACGTCACGAGCACCTCGGACGCCGGTGGCAGGTACGTCGCATTGACGATGCCGGTGCGGGAGGCGAGCTCCCAGATCAGCAGGAACGTCAGGACACCGGCGAGGCCGAGGAGCAGGCGGCGGGGTCGGAACCGCCGCCGCCTGCGCCGGGCCTGCGCCACCGCCACCGTGCGGGTGATCGTGTCGTGGGGGGCGAGGGAGGTCATCGGATGGGGCCTGAAGGTGTCGACCGAAGCGGGTCGGTCAGTCGAGGATGACCGTGTCGAGGTCGGGCGCGCTCTCCAGGAAGGCGAACTTCTGCGCGAGGTCGCTGAGGTCCGTGATCAGCTGCGGGTCGAGCTCGGCGTCCAGCCGCTCGAGGCGCAGGTTCGCGGCCGCGGCCTCGGGCATGCCCGTGAACTCGGCGATCGTCTGGCCGAAGCCCTCGCGGTCGTCCGTCGCCGCGGCGAGCGTGTCGGCGACGGCGCCGCGCCACGCCTCGACGAGCTCGGTGTCCTCGGCGACCGCGCCCGACGTGAAGCTCACCATGGTGGGCAGGCCGGGGATCGCCTCCTGGTTCGGGTGGCCCACGACCGTGTACTTGTCGGGATCGGCGACCGCCATCGACAGGAACGGCTCGGGGATCCAGACCGCGTCGACGTTGCCGCCGTCGAGCTGGGCAAGCGCATCCGGGAAGGCGACCTCGATGTACTCGACCGCGGCCGGGTCGCCGCCGTCCTTCTCGACGGCCTCGCCGATCGTCAGGTCGCCCTGGGTCTTGACGGCGTTGACGGACACCTTCTTGCCCTCGAGGTCGGCCCACGACTCGATGCCCTCGCCGGCGCGGGCGACGACCGCGTTGATGTCCTCGCCCTCCTCGAGGGAGAACGAGTAGCCCGACGCGATGCGGACGTCGACGCCCTGGCTCGCCGCAGTGAGCACGGACAGCGGGTTGCCGACGCCGAAGTGGTACTGACCGGTCGAGACGGCGGGCAGCATGGCGGCGCCGCCCTGGGCCATCTGGACAGTGACGTCGAGGCCGTGCTCTTCGAAGATCCCCTCGTCGATGCCGTACTGCACGGCCGCCGCGGGGGCGATCGCGAGCAGGCCGACCGTGATGGGCGTGAGCTCGCCGCCGCCGCCGTCGGCGGGAGCGGTCTCGGTCTCGGCGGGGCCGCTCGGCGAGCCGGAGCTGCACGCGGCCAGAGACAGGATGCCGGCCGCGGTGAGCGCGACGGCGGAGAACAGACGGGTACGGGACATGGTGCTCAGTGACTCCTTCGTGACTGAGGGGGCGCCGGAGCGCGGGGTTGGCCCCAGTGAACACCGGGCCGTTGAGGATGTCAATGGTTGCGAATGTCACGGGATCGCATCGACGCGTCCCGATCGCTCCTCAGGCGGGGAAGGCCAGGCGCAGCAGCAGCTCGCGCAGCTGCGCCTGCTCGTCCGCGGCGAGGACGTCGAGCGTCTCGTCCTCCGACTCGCGCACGGAGCGCGCGGCCGCAGCGTGCACGCGGCGACCCTCGTCCGTGGCGACCACGACCTTGGCGCGACGATCGTTCTCATCGGGCTCGCGCGCCACGTAGCCCCGCTGCTGCAGGTCGTCGACAAGGGCGACGACCTGACTCGGGTCGAGCCACAGGTACTCCGCGATGTCCCGCTGCGACAGCCGGGCCTCGGCGACGGCCAGGGCCAGCACCGTGTAGGACCGCACGCGCAGGCCGTGCTCGGCGAGCGCGGCGTGGGTCGCCGCGAGGGACCGGGCGTTCGCCCGCGCCAGGAGGAACGCCGTGTCGTTCACGAGGGGGCGGTGGGCCTGCAGCTCGCTCTTCATGCGGCGACTCTAGCAAGATGGACGACGTCAATCGTTGACAATCTCAAGAATCTGCGCTTGCATGATCCCGATCGAAGGAGATGCACATGACGCTCACCGGCAAAGTCGCCATCGTCACCGGATCGGGCCGCGGGCTCGGTCTCGCGTATGCACAGGAACTCGCCCGACAGGGCGCATCCGTCGTCGTCAACGACGTCGACGAGGCGACCGCCGCCGCGGCTGTCGAGTCGATCACGCAGTCCGGCGGCACCGCGACCGCTGTCGTCGCGGCCGTCGGCCCGACGCAGTCCGCGACGCAGCTCGTCGATGCCGCTTTCGACGCCTACGGGCGGCTCGACATCGTGGTCACGAACGCGGGTGTCCTGCGCGACACCGTGCTGTGGAAGATGAGCGACGACGACTTCGACACGGTCATAGGCGTGCACCTGCGCGGCACCTTCACGGTCGTGCGCGAGGCAGCCATCCGCCTGCGCGAGCAGGGCGAGGGCGGCCGGATCGTCACGATCGGATCGCCCACGGGGCAGCGCGGCAACTTCGGTCAGACGAACTATGCCGCCGCCAAGGCGGGCATCGTCGGCATGGTGCGGACGTGGGCGATGGAGCTCAAGAAGGCCGGCATCACGGTCAACGCGGTGATCCCGGTGGCGGCGACGGCCATGACCGCGACCGTGCCGTACTTCGCCGCGGCCGTCGAGGCCGAGGAGAAGGGCGAGCCGATGCCGGCGTTCTTCCGGCACGACCTCGGCTTCGGCACGGCCGACGACGTCGCGGGACTCGTCGCCTATCTGGCCTCCGACGCCGCGGCCGGCGTCACGGGTCAGGCGATCGGCGTGGGCGGCGACCGCCTGCAGCTGTGGTCCCACCCCGAGCCTGTCGCGACGGCCTACCGCGAGGGCGGATGGACGTACGACGCGCTCGTGGAGTCATTCGAGACGCAGGTCGGCGAGCTGCAGTCGGTCGGGGAGACGTTCCCGCCGCTTCCCGAGGACCTGCAGCGGGGCTGACGACGATGACGCGCTACGAGCCGGCGATCGACCTCGAGCGGATCGAGGCGATCGACACGCACGTGCACATCGAGATCGATGCGCACGGCCACTCGTCGCTGCCAGGTGATCTGCAGGAGGCGGCGAGCCGCTACTTCCGCACCGACGGCCCGCGGCCGGACCTCGACGCGATCGCCGAGTACTACCGCGAGAGGAGGATGGCGGCGGTCGTCTTCACGGTCGATGCCACGACGAATCTCGGCCAGGCGCCGATCTCCAGTGCCGACATCGCTGAGGGCGCCGCACGCAACAACGACGTCCTGATCCCGTACGGCTCGGTCGATCCTCTCCGCGAGGACGCCCTCGAGGCCATGCGCCGGCTGCTCGACGACGGCGGGGTGCGGGGCTTCAAGTTCCATCCGACCGTGCAGGGATTCTCGCCCGACGACGAGCGGTTCTTCCCGCTGTACGCCCTGCTGGAGGAGGCGGGTGTCCCCGCGCTGTTCCACACCGGCCAGACGGGCATCGGCGCGGGCATGCCGGGCGGCCGCGGGCTCCGGCTGGCGCTGTCGAACCCCATGCTGCTCGACGGCGTCGCGGCGTCCTTCCCCGGCCTGCAGATCGTCATGGCGCATCCGTCCGTGCCGTGGCAGGACGAGGCGCTCTCCGTGGCGACCCACAAGCATTCGACGTGGATCGACCTGTCGGGCTGGAGCCCCAAGTACTTCCCCGCCGAGCTCGTGCGCTACGCCAACTCGATGCTCAAGGACCGGATCCTGTTCGGATCGGACTTCCCGCTGCTGACGCCGGATCGATGGATCCGCGATGCCGAGGCCGCGCAGACGTTCAAGCCCGAGGTGCTGCCGGGGATCATGAAGCACAATGCCGCGCGCCTGCTGGGGCTGACGTGATGCGCCGCGCTGTGCGACCGGAGTGAGCGAGGGGACGACGACGTGACCGAGTCGACAGATGCCGTGCTCGACCGCTACGGCTTCGCGGAGCGCCACCTGAGCGGCGCCGCTCGCGAGGTCCTCGCGGGACTGGCCGACGTCTTGACCCGCGATGTCGTGCCGCTCATGGCCGACGCATGGGAGCGCGCCGTCATGCCCGACACCGTGCTGGACGCGCTCATCCCGCTGCGGCTCATGGACCCCGAGGGCGTGACACCGCGTGAGGCCGATTCGAGCATGTTCTCGGGATTCCGCTGCTTCACGCTGGCTCGCGCCGACGTGTCGGTCGCCACGCTGTACACGGCGCAGGCCGGGCTGTTCCGCACCGTCGTCCGCTTCGGCGGGTCGGCCGAGCAGGCGGCGCAGTGGGATCCGCTCGTGACGTCGTTCGCGACGCGGGGCGTGTTCTGCCTCACCGAGCCGGATCACGGCTCGGATATCGCCGGTGGGATGGTCACCCGTGCGCGGCGGGAGGGCGACGCGTGGATCATCGACGGCGAGAAGCGCTGGATCGGCGCGGCCGATCGTGCCGACGTGCTCGCGGTGTTCGCCCGGGACGAGGCCGACGGGCAGGTCAAGGCCTTCCTCATCGACCGCCGCGCCGAGGGGGTGGAGGTGGACGTCATCTCCGGGAAGGTCTCGCTGCGCCCCGTGCAGAACGCGCACATCACGCTGCGTGGCGTGCGCGTGCCGGAGGAGCGGCGCCTGCACGGCGTGAACTCGTGGCGCGATGTCGCCGCTCTGCTGCGGCGCATGCGCTCGGACGTCGCATGGATCGCCACCGGGCTGCAGGCGGGGGCTCTCGACGCCGCCGTGCGGTACACGACGCAGCGCGCGCAGTTCGGCCGTCCGCTCGGTGGCTTCCAGCTCGTGCAGGAGAAGCTCGCCCGCATGCTCGGCAACGTCACGTCCTCGCTCGCGCTCGCCGCGTCGCTTTCCGCGAATCAGGACGCGGGGATCTGGAGCGATGAGAACTCGGCGCTGGCCAAGATGGTCACGGCCGAGCGGGCCCGCGAGACGGCCGCACTGGCGCGCGAGCTGCTCGGAGGCAACGGACTGCTGCTCGCACACGACGCCGCCCGCTTCTTCGCCGATGCGGAGGCGGTCTACTCGTACGAGGGAACGCACGAGATCAACGCCCTCATTGTCGGACGCTCGCTCACGGGCGCATCCGCATTCGTCTGAACACCACTCCGGGAGGAACACATGCCCACCACCGCCACCTTCGATGAGCTCACCTCGCTCGCCGGCCGCGACCTCGGCTGGACCGAGT
>NZ_JAPSJA010000339.1 GCF_031178525.1 Microbacterium sp. | reverse complement strand
CGAGGTCGATGAGCTTGATGCCGATGAAGGGGGCGATCACGCCGCCGAGCCCGTAAACGAGCAGGTTGCGGCTGAGGATCGCGGAGGCGCTGCGGGGCTTGTACTCCACGCCGCGCAGGGCGAGCGGGATCAGGAACACGATCACGATCGCGTTGAAGACGATCGCGCTCGTGACCGCCGAGGCGGGCGAACCGAGCTGCATCACGTTCAGCGCAGCGAGGCCCGGGAAGGCGCCCATGAACATCGCGGGGATGATCGCGAAGTACTTCGCGATGTCGTTCGCGAGCGAGAACGTCGTCAGGGCCCCGCGTGTGATGAGCAGCTGCTTGCCGATCCGGACGATGTCGATCAGCTTCGTCGGGTCGCTGTCGAGATCGACCATGTTGCCCGCCTCCTTCGCGGCCGACGTGCCCGTGTTCATCGCCACGCCGACATCGGCCTGCGCGAGCGCGGGCGCATCGTTCGTGCCGTCGCCGGTCATGGCGACGAGGCGGCCGCCCTCCTGCTCCTTGCGGATCAGCGCGAGCTTGTCCTCGGGCGTCGCCTCGGCGAGGAAGTCGTCGACGCCCGCCTCCTTCGCGATCGCGCGCGCGGTAAGCGGATTGTCGCCCGTGATCATGACCGTCCGGATGCCCATCTCGCGCAGCTCGGCGAAGCGTTCGCGCAGGCCGTCCTTCACGATGTCCTTCAGGTGCACGACGCCGAGCGCGCGTGCCGTGCCGCCCGCCCTGACCGCGACAACCAGCGGCGTGCCGCCGTCTTCGGCGATCCGGTCGGTGATGTCGGTGACGGCCGCGCGCAGACTGTCGTCGACCGCGCCGTCGAGCTCGAGCCAGGCGAGCACGGCCGAGGCGGCGCCCTTGCGGATCTCGGTGCCGTCGGCGAGATCCAGCCCGCTCATGCGGGTCTGAGCCGTGAACGGCACCGGCACGCTGCCCGCGCCCTCGTCGAGGTGAACGCCTCGCACCGCAGCCAGCTCGACGACCGAGACGCCCTCGGGTGTGGGGTCGGCGAGAGAAGACAGTGCGGCGGCGCGCGCGAGCTCGGCCTCGGTCAGCCCGGGCAACGGGACGAAGGCGCTCGCGCGGCGGTTGCCGTGCGTGATCGTGCCGGTCTTGTCGAGCAGCAGCGTGGTCACATCGCCCGCCGCCTCGACGGCGCGGCCGGACATCGCGAGCACATTGCGCTGCACGAGGCGGTCCATGCCCGCGATGCCGATCGCCGAGAGCAGGGCCCCGATCGTCGTCGGGATCAGGGTGACAAGCAGCGCGATCAGGACAGGGATCGACACCGTGCCGGTGACGGCGGACGCGATCGGGTTCAGCGTCAGCACGACGACGACGAACACGATCGAAAGGCTCGCCAGCAGGATGCCCAGGGCGATCTCGTTCGGCGTGCGCTGGCGCGACGCGCCCTCGACCAGTGCGATCATCCGGTCCACGAAGGTCTCGCCGGGCTTCGAGGTGATGCGCACGACGATCCGATCGGACAGCACGCGCGTGCCGCCCGTCACGGCGCTGCGGTCGCCGCCGGATTCACGTACGACCGGGGCCGATTCGCCCGTGATGGCCGACTCGTCCACGGTCGCGATGCCCGCCACGATGTCGCCGTCGCCGGGGATCAGCTCCCCGGCCGTGACCACGACGACGTCACCGAGCTTCAGCTCGGATGACGCGACCTCGACGGTGCCGGTATGCGCGGCCGCAGGATCGCTCTTCTCGTCGTAACGGATGACGCGGTGCGCGGCCGAGGTGCTGCGGGTCTTGCGCAGCGTCGCTGCCTGGGCCTTGCCGCGCCCCTCGGCGACCGACTCGGCGAGATTCGCGAACAGCACGGTGAGCCACAGCCACACCGCGATGCCCCACGTGAAGCCCGCCGGGATCTCGCTGCCGCCCGACCGCTCGGCTCCGCCGAGGAAGGGCTCGGCGATCGCGACGACCGTGGTCAGGACGGCGCCCACCCAGACGATGAGCATCACGGGGTTGCGCCACTGGTCGGCGGGGTTCAGCTTGCGCAGTGCGCCCGGCAGCGCCCGCAGGATCTGGGCTCCGCTGAACGCCCGCGCGGAGCGCGGAGGGCTCGGAGCGAGATGTCCCGCGACGGGCGCCGGCGTGTTCTGGAGTGTCGTGGACATGGGTCAGACGAGCCCTTCCGCCAGCGGAGCCAGCGCGAGAACGGGGAAGTAGGTGAGTGCAGTGATGACGACGGACACGACGCCCAGCAGGCCGACGAACTGCGGCCCGTGCGTCGGGAGCGTGCCGGTCGTCGACGGCACCGGCTTCTGCGCGGCGAGCGAGCCGGCGAGCGCCAGCACGAGCACGA
>NZ_JAPSJA010000092.1 GCF_031178525.1 Microbacterium sp. | reverse complement strand
CACGCGCACGGTGCCCGTGATCGACGGAGTGGCGGCTGCGAGCGCGCCCTGCGAGACCGTCACCGAGGACGACGTCGCCGTCGCGGACTCCCAGCCCGTGAGCGCTCCGGTGACGCGCACCGACAGCTTCCTGCCGGCGTCGGCCGCGACCGGGGTGTACGAGGCGGATGTCGCGCCCGCGATCGCCGCGCCGTCGCGCAGCCACTGGTACGACAGGGTCGCTCCCTCGGTCCACGTGCCGGGCTTCGCCGTCAGCGTCGATCCGACCCTCGCCGTGCCCGCGACGGTGACCTCGCCGGCCACCACCTGCGGGCTCTCGACCGTCAGTGTGCCGGCACGCAGCGCGCCCGAGCCGACGCCGTCCACGAACCACCACGCCGGGCGGACGCCGTTCACGATCAGGGCGGCCGGCGCGGTGGCGAAGCCCTCCGCGTTCTCGTTCGGCGCGGCCGCCGGACGCGCGAAGAACGTCGTCTCGGGCTCGGCCGTGCCGTTGAGCTCGACGAAGGCGGAGACGCCGCCGCAGCCGTTGTCGCACACGGTCCACAGACCGCCGCTCACGGCGTCGTAGTCGAGCGCCATGACGCCCGCCAGGCCCGGATCGAGCGTCGCGACGCTCGTCGCCGCGTCGTCCGACAGGGCGAACGCGTGCACGGAGCCGCCGTCCTCGACCGCCACGAAGAACAGGCCGTCACCGTGACCGGGGTAGTCGGCCGGCTCATAGGGCTTGTTGCGCGCCGTGTCCCAGAGCCTGCCCGCCAGATCGGCGTCGGCGATCCACTCGACGGCCTCGATGCCGAGGTTCGCGCCGACCGTCGGGATGAGCGACGTGATGTCCCATTCCTGCAGGGCGACGAGGTCGGGGCCGGGTGCGGCCGGGTCCACCTTGAGGATGGCGTCGAGGTTCACGTCCTTGGCCGCGTTGTCGCGCTCGGACGCGACGTATACGAGACCGTCGCCGTCGACGGTGATGCCCTCGGCATCGGGCCCGGCCGCAGCCGGGTTGCCCGCGTCCTTCTGGTACCGCACGCGCTTGCCGTCCGCCCATCCGTCGGCGATCGCGAAGGACCCGTCGGCCTGCACGTCGGCCTTCCAGAACCGCCCGGTGCCGTTGTCGACCGCGTACAGCGACGTGCCCGACTGGTCGGTCCAGGTGTCGAGACCCGATGAGTCCTCGAGGAACGTCGCGGTGGTGTCCAGCACGATGACCGGCTCCCCTCCGGGCCACGGCAGCGGGTCGTACTCGGAGCCGGGCTCGGTCGGCTCGCCGCCCCCGCCCTCGCAGAGGTTCGCCTCGCCGGGCGTCCGCGCGGTCTCGACGAAGACGTCGCCGCCCTCGGGGCAGGCCGACCAGACGCCGCTGTTCGCCGCGTGCGCAGGATAGGTGTGCTCGTCGACCAGGGTGCCGGCACCCGTGAAGACGCGGGCCTGATCGCCGCCGCCGAGCCCGAACGTGAAGTGGACGCTCCCCTCGAAGACGAGGCGCGCGCGCGGAGCGAGCGTCGTCCCCGCGGCCAGCGGCGTGATGTCCGCCGCGGTGCGGGCGCTGTCGTCGTTGACGTACCAGCCCGACACGTCGATCGCGGCGTCCGAGGTGTTGATCACCTCGATGTAGTCGTTCGGGCCGCCGTTCGAGTTGACCTCGTTGACCTCGATCGCCGGGTCGAGCACGGTGCCCGCGTTGGAGGCGCCCTTGCTGATCCGGGCGAGCAGGAAGCCGCCCGCGCCATCGACCTCGCGCGCCAGCGTGTACCCGGCCGTGTCCGTGCCCACGCCCGCGTGCGCCGACCAGGAGGCGGTCGCGTCGATCAGCGCACCGGTCGTGTCGTACAGACGGATCCGGTCGGCGCCGCCCACGCCGATCGCGCTCGTGAAGGTTACGTTCTCCTCCCACGCGGCGGTCGCGTCGTTCCATCCGCTGCCCGCCGTGCTCTCCTCGACCACGAGGAACGCGCCCGGCGCGATCGACGTGCCCGCCGGGAAGCGCCAGCGGTGATCGTCCGAGTCGTCGCGGATCTCGAAGCCGGAGATGTCGAGCGGCTCGGCGCCCGGGTTGAAGAACTCGACCCAGTCGGCCGGCTGCGAGTCGACCTCGTTGATGCGCAGCCCGGACGCGGCGGGCGTCTCGGGCTCCTCCCAGACCGGCAGCTCGACGGGCGCCGCGCTGAACCGGCTCGTGCCCGGCGACCCGGGGAAGCCGGCGCGCGAGACCCAGGATCGCTCGATGTCCCCCTCGGTGGACCGGGTCCAGTTCGCGACGGTGTCGGCCCCGAGGACGCTCTCGTCGTTCGGCCACGCGCTCGCGGTGTCGGTGCGGGGGCCGCCCACGCCCACGACGTTGTCGCCATAGACGAGCTGGTCGACGAGCGTGCCCGCGCCGTCGAAGATCTTGATCGTGTCCCCGCGGCCGAGGTTCACGGTGTTGCCGCCGACGACCTTGACGCTCTCCGGCAGGCCCCATGCCGAGCGGAACGCCTCGGCCTGCCCCTCCGCGAGAAGGAACGACTCCCCGGGCGCGATCACGCCGAGCGAGGCGAGCGACACGGCGCCGGCGGTCGTCCCGGAGTCGGCGAACGACCATCCGGCGTTCTCGCTCAGGTCGACTGCGTCGGCGCCGAGGTTCGTGAACTCCACGAACTCCGAGCCGTTGTAGGCGAACTCGGTGATGCGCACGGCGGGAACCTCCGCGGTCTGCGCCGCGGCGGGCGTCGCGCCGGCTCCCGTGGCGATCAGCGCGGCGGCGCAGGCGAGGGCAAGCGGACGGAAGCCGATCTTCGTCGACATGGTGCTCCAAGGCTCAGGGTGGCGTGCGCGAGCCGGGGGTCTCGCGCACGGACCGGGGGACGATCGCCATGCTGGCCATGACAGATGTCCGGATCACGAACGACCGGTGAACAGGTCGGTCCTGCCGCACGACGGGCCGCTCCGGGGCTGCGCATCGGTCGACGGCCTATGCTGGCGCCATGACGACCCCTGAGCCGGACGCCCCCCGCACCGAGCCTTCGCAGAGCTCGTCGAAGCGCGCAGCGCTCGTCTTCAACCCCATCAAGGTCGACGGCCCGGCCCTGTGCGCACTGGTCGAGCAGCACTCCTCCGGGGCCGGCTGGGCTCCTCCGCTCCTGCTCGAGACGTCGGTCGAGGACCCGGGACAGGCGACCACGAGAGAAGCACTCGGGGAGGGCGTGGACGCCGTGCTGGTCGCCGGCGGTGACGGCACGGTGCGCGCCGTATCTGAGGCCATGCGCGGATCGGGCGTCCCGCTGACCATCGTGCCGAGCGGCACGGGCAACCTGCTCGCCCGCAACCTCCGCCTGCCGCTCGACGGACAGGAGCTCGCCGTCGCCGGCGCGTTCGACGGCGACACGGTCGAGGTGGACATCTGCGTCGCCTCCCTCCGCCGCCCCGACGGGCACGTCGAGGAGCACGCGTTCGTCGTGATGGCCGGCATGGGACTCGACGCCGCGATGATCGCCAACACCAAGCCGGAGCTGAAGAAGTCCGTCGGCTGGGTCGCGTATGTCGACGGAGCGGCACGCTCGCTGGCAAGCGCCGAGCCGTTCCGCATCACGTACGAGGTGGTGAAGAACCCGATCCGCCGCGGTCAGACGCAGGCGATCCCCACGTCCGCTCGCCTGCGCTCCGCGAAGGTCCAGAGCATCCTGTTCGCCAACTGCGGCGAGCTGCCGGGCGGCATCTCGCTGATCCCGGACGGATCGGTGCTGGACGGCGAGCTCGACGTGGCGATCATGCAGCCATCGGGCCCGCTCGGCTGGCTCGGCGTGTGGCGCAAGGTGTGGTGGGACAACTCGGTGCTGCGTCGCACCCGTGCGGGCCGCGCGGTGCTGGAACGCCGCGGACGCGACGCGTCGGTGCGGTATCTGCGCGGGATCGCGGCGGAGGCGGCCACGCCCCTGCCGCAGGAGGTGCAGCTCGACGGCGACGAGTTCGGCGAGGCGACCCGCATCTCGTGCCGCATCGAGAAGGGGAACCTGCTCGTGGCTGTACCCAAGGGACACGACGTGCGCGCCAAGCAGCCCAAGGCCGACGTCCAGGCAGCGACCGGCGAGGCTACTGCAAAGAGCTCGTGAGCCGAGCCAGGTTGTCGAGCACGGTCGAGCGCAGCGGCTGCTCGAGCCACTCCTCGAGCGTGAGCTCGCGGCTCAGCTCGCGATACTCGGCCTCGACCTCGCGCATCTGCTGCACGAACTCCTCACCGCGCACGAGCAGCGTGATCTCGAGGTTGAGGCCGAACGAGCGCATGTCCATGTTGCTCGAGCCGATCACCGCGACCTCGTCGTCGATCGTGACGCCCTTCGTGTGCAGGATGAACGGCTTCGGGTAGAGCCAGATCCGCACGCCCGCGCGCAGCAGTGCCTCGTAGTAGCTGCGCTGCGCGTGGTAGACGACGGCCTGATCGCCCTCCTCCGACACGAACAGCTCGACCTGCAGGCCGCGCTTGGTCGCCGCCGTGACGGCGAGCAGCAGCGCCTCGTCGGGCACGAAGTACGGGCTGACCATGATGATCTTGCGCTGAGCCGCGTACAGCAGGCCGAGGAACAGGCGCAGGTTGTTCTCGACCTCGAAGCCCGGCCCGGACGGCACGATCTGGCAGTCGAGGTCGCCGCTGCCGGCCTCCATCTCCTTGAGGTCGATGCCCTCGGGCACCTCGGCGGCCTCGCTGAACCAGTCGGACAGGAACACCGCGTTCACGCTCGACACGATCGGGCCGTCGAGCCTGACCATGAGGTCCACCCACTGCAGGCCGCGGCGGATGTTCGACCGCAGGTTGTAGCTGGCGTCCGTGATGTTCTGGGAGCCGACGAACGCGATGACGCCGTCGACGACCAGGATCTTGCGGTGGTTGCGCAGATCCGGACGCTGCCACCTGCCGCGCAGCGGCTGGATCGGCAACGCGAACCGCCATTCGGCGCCCATCGCGTCGAGGCGCTTGAGCGTGCGGCGGTGGTGGGGCTTGGAGAGGTTCGCCCAGTGATCCAGCAGCACGCGAACCGGGATGCCGCGCTCGCGCACCTCCTCGAGGGCGCGGAAGAAGTCGTCCGTCGCGGCGTCGGACTTCAGGATGTAGAACTCGACGTGCACGTACTCGCGCGCCGCCCGGATCGCCGCGGCCATCTCCGCGAGGCTCCGGTCGTACTCGCGGATCAGGCGCGCGCCGTTGTCGCCCGTCAACGGCATGGCACCCAGCTCGCGGTTCATCCGCACGAGCGACGTGAACCAGGTCGGTTCGTTCGGCCGCAGGCTTCCGCGCTCGAGATACTCGCGCGCCTCGCGGATGTACTGATTGATCTGCTCCTGACGCCGCCTGCGGTGCCGCGGCAGTCGCGGGTTGCCGATCAGGAGGAACAGCAGCAGACCGGGGACCGGCAGGAAGAAGATCGCCAGCAGCCACGCCATGCCGGCCGTGGGACGACGGTTGCGCGGCACGATGACGACGGCGAGTACGCGGATGGCCGTGTCGATGATCGTGACGACGATCAGGTACCACGACGGGTCCCGGAACAGCTCCATCCGCCCCCCTCTCGCGCCCTGCACCAGCGTAGCGGTGCCCGAGGACACCGCTGTGCGGCGGTCACTCGGCGGCGGAGGTGTCGCGCGGGGGCAGACCGCGCTTGGCGCGCTCCTCCGCCTCGATCCGCGCGTAGGCGCGGCGCTCGGTGCGATCGAAGCGCAGGATGCTGCGCAGCACCCACCAGAAGATGATGCAGATCGCCACGGTCGGCAGAAGAGACCACACCACTGCCAGCCAGTACTCGTCCACACGTCAATGGTACGTCGCCGGGCTGTGAGGATCTCCCGCACGCCCGTCCACAGCCCCCTCACGCGCCGCAGCCGCTGCACACCCCTGCCGCGGGCCACCCGCCGCC
Source organism: Microbacterium sp. (assembly GCF_031178525.1). GTDB lineage: Bacteria > Actinomycetota > Actinomycetes > Actinomycetales > Microbacteriaceae > Microbacterium. The sequence continues at coordinate 3,491 of NZ_JAPSJA010000092.1, read as the reverse complement.
CCTCAGGCTCGAGCGCATGACCGTTTCGTCCCCTGCCCCCGAGCCCGCGATCATCCGCGCCGGCGACAACGCCGAGTTCCTCTCCCTCGTCCCGCACCTGGTCGGCTGCCTTCCGCGCGACAGCGTGGTGCTGATCCCCTTCGCCGACCGGCGCACGCTCGGCGGCATGCGCATCGACCTGCCGCCGGCGGATGCGCCCGACGTCCGGGCGCTGGCGGCCGGCTTCCTCGGCGCGTTCGCGCGCGTGCGCCACGCGAACCGGATCGCGGTGGTCGTGTACACGGATGACGCCTACCGCGACCCGCGCGGCCGGATCTCCCGGGCCGCTCTCGCGGAGGCGCTGCTGGGGTGCGCCGGGGTCGCCGGCTACGAGGTCGTAGAGGCGCTGTGCGTGGCCGCCGACGGGTGGGGCTCGTACCTGGAGCCGGACGGCTCGTACGCCGGGAGCCGGCTCGATGAGATCCGTCCGGAGGACATCGACCTCGGCGACGGCACGCCGCTCGCCGACCAGCATGCGGGTCTCGAGCTGCCCGCGAGCGCGGAGGCCGAGGTCCGGGCCGTCGCGAGCGCCATCCGCGAGAGGACGGCTCTCCGACTGGAGGATCCCGCGCTGCTCGCCGTGTTCGAGGATGTCGTCTCCGGGCAGTCCGAACTCTCCGCGGACACTCTCGCGCTGCTCGTCCTCGCACTGGACCGCCCGGCCATCCGCGACATCGCCCTGAGCCAGTGGAGCGGCGATCTGGCGGAGGGACGGGAGATCCAGCGGTTCAACATCGCGTGGGCGGCCGGCGAGGCGTGGGACTTCGCCGGGCCTCTCCGGCTGGCCGGCGAGGGCGAGCGCCCCGACCCGGCGCGCCTGCGCCGGGCGCGGGAGGTCGTGCGCACCGTCGCCTCCGTCGCGCCGCGACGGCTCCGCACCGGCGCGCTCGCCTCGGCCGCCTGGCTGTCGTGGGCGCTCGGGTCGTCCACGCACGCCGCGCACTACGTCCGCCTCGCGCAGGAGATCAATCCGGCGCACGGCCTCGCCGACATCGTCGCGACGATGATCCACCATCAGCACCTGCCGTCATGGGCGTATGAACGGCAGGTCCCGGGTCCACCTCCCGAGAACCGCGCCGCAAGACGCCGGTGGGCGCGCTCGCGTGGATGACGTGCGGTCGCGTCGTGGATGACGTGCGAGGGAAGGGCGGCCTACTTGACCAGCGGGAAGAGGATCGTCTCGCGGATGCCGAGGCCCGTGATCGCCATCAGCAGCCGGTCGATGCCCATGCCCATCCCACCCGTCGGCGGCATGCCGTGCTCGAGCGCGCGGAGGAACTCCTCGTCGATCCGCATCGCCTCATCGTCGCCGCGCGCCGCGAGCTTCGCCTGCTCGACGAAGCGCTCGCGCTGGATGACCGGGTCGACGAGCTCGGAGTACCCCGTGGCGAGCTCGAAGCCGCGCACGTACAGGTCCCACTTCTCCACGACGCCCGGGACCGAGCGGTGCTCGCGCACGAGAGGGCTGGTGTCGACCGGGAAGTCCATCACGAACGTCGGACGCGTGAGGTGCTGCTTGACAAAGTGCTCCCACAGCTCCTCCACGAGCTTGCCGTGGGTCGCGTGCTTCGGCACCTCGACGCCGTTCTGCTCGGCGAGGGCGAGCAGCTCTTCCAGGCCGGTCTCGGGCGTGATCTCGACACCCGCGGCCTCGGACAGCGACGGGTACATCGACACGCGGTCCCATTCGCCGCCGAGGTCGAACTCCGTGCCGTCCGCCCACGTCACGGTCGTGGATCCGGCCACCGCGATCGCGGCGTTCTGGATCAGCTCCTGTGTGAGGTCGGCGATGCCGTTGTAGTCGCTGTAGGCCTGGTAGGCCTCGAGCATCGCGAACTCCGGGCTGTGCGTCGAGTCGGCACCCTCGTTTCGGAAGTTGCGGTTGATCTCGAACACGCGATCGATGCCGCCGACCACCGCGCGCTTCAGGTACAGCTCTGGCGCGATGCGCAGGTACAGCTCGGTGTCGAAGGCGTTGGAGCGGGTGGTGAACGGACGCGCGGTCGCGCCGCCCGGCTGCACCTGCAGCATCGGGGTCTCGACCTCGACGAAGTCGTGGCCGGCGAACGTGGCACGCAGGCTCGCGTTCACGGTCGCACGGGCGCGCACCGTGGTGCGGGCGGTGTCGCGCACGATCAGGTCGAGGAAGCGGCTGCGGACGCGGCTCTCCTCGCTCAGCTCCGTGTACATGTTCGGCAGCGGCAGCACGGCCTTGGCCGCGATCTCCCACGCCGACACCATGATCGACAGCTCGCCGCGGCGGCTCGAGATGATCTCACCCGACACCGCGACGTGGTCGCCGAGGTCGACGAGCTCCTTCCAGCGCTGCAGCGACTCGTCGCCCACGTTCGCCAGCGAGACCATCGCCTGGATGCGCGATCCGTCACCGGCCTGCAGCGTCGCGAAGCACAGCTTGCCGGTGTTGCGGCTGAACACGATCCGGCCCGCCACCGCGGCGGTCTCACCGGTCTCGGCGCCGGCCTCGAGTTCGCCGTACTGCGCGCGCAGCGCCGGGATCGTGCTGGTGACGGGAACCGTCACGGGATACGCCCCGCCCGCCGCGCTCTCGCGCTCGGCGATCAGCCTCTCGCGCTTCGCCAGGCGCACGGCCTTCTGCTCGAAGATGTCCTCTTCGGTCAGTTCGGGCGCGTTCTCGGCAGGCGTTTCAGGCATGGTCCCAAGTCTATGGGGGCCTTCCCGAGAGCCCCGTCCGGGCCGCAGCTCAGTCGTCGGGCGGCAGGATCACCGTGGGAGACGCCTCGGCGAGCGCGTGATCGACGGTCGAGCGCACGAGCGCCGACAGGTACCCGCCGGGATTCTCCACGCCGATCCCGCGCAGGATGCCCGTGGCCTGATGGACGATCCGCCGCGAGAACTCGGACGCGGTCGCGATCGCCTCCGCGTAGGCTGCGCGATCCTGCTCCGCGACCACGATCGGCTCGCAGCCGAGCTCGACCGCCAGGGCCTGCGCGATCGGCAGCACCGCGGCCGGCGCCGTCACGGCGGCGTACGAGGCGGCGAGCTGGCGCAGGTCGATGCTCGTACCCGTGAAGGCGATCGCGGGGTGCACCGCAAGCGGGATCGCGCCGCGCTCGGCCGCCGGCTGCAGCACGTCGATGCCGTACGCCGCGTCGGTGTGCAGCACGAGCTGGCCGACCTGCCATGCACCGAGCTCCGCCAAACCCGCCACGAGTCCCGGCAGCTCGGCGTGCGGCACCGCGATGACGACGAGCTCGCTGCGTCGTGCCACCTCGAGCGCGTCGAGTACGGGAACGCCGGGCAGGATCGCCTCGACGCGCTCGTCGTCCGATCCGCTCGTGATGCCCGTCAGTGCATGGCCGGCGCCGGCGAGCGCCGCGCCGACCACGGGACCGACGCGACCCGCGCCGATGATGCCGACGCCGAGCCGTCCGTCGCGCCTCACGTCACCGGCCCCCGGTCGGCCGCGGGCG
>NZ_JAPSJA010000338.1 GCF_031178525.1 Microbacterium sp. | reverse complement strand
ACGAACGCGCCGGCAGTCCGCTGCGCCTCAGGCGACACGCGTGCCCTCGCGCCACACGCCGCGCACGATCGGCACCGGAACGCCGAGCGGATGCTGCTCGGTGGGCGCCTCGTCGTACGCGTGCACGCGGATCAGATCCGCGCGCTTTCCCGGCTCGATCGTGCCGCGGTCGTCCAGGCCGACGGCGCGGGCGGGGTTCGCGCTGATGAGCCTGGTCGCCTCGGGCAGCGAGACGTCGCCGCGCGCGAACAGCAGGAACGCCGCCTGCAGCGGGCTCGCGGGCACGTAGTCGCTCGAGAGGATGTCGAGCAGCCCGAGCGCGAGCAGGTCGGACGCCGCCACGTTGCCCGAATGCGAGCCGCCGCGCACGATGTTCGGCGCCCCCATCACGACGAGCTGCCCCGCCTCGCGGGCGGCGCGGGCGGCATCGGCCGTGGTCGGGAACTCGGAGATGCCGACCCCGAGTGCGACGCCCTCGTCGACGTGCGCCTGCGTCGCGTCGTCGTGTGCGGCCATCATGATGCCGCGCGCCGTCGCCCGCTCGGCCATCAGCCGGCGGTGCGGATCGGCGTACTGCGCCGACAGGCGGTGCAGCTCGGCGACATGTGCGTCGAACTGCTCGTTCGTCAGGCGCCCCTTGCCGACCATGTAGGTGCGGAACGCCTCCACGTCGGCGTACTGCCGCTGCCCGGGCGTGTGGTCCATGAGCGAGACCATGCGCACGCGATCGTGCGCGCCGACCTCGTCGAACACGTCCACCACGTCGGGCGTCGACACCTCGCAGCGCAGGTGCACGAAGTGGTCGGCACGCAGCAGACCCGACTCGGCCGCGTGCACCACCGCGTCGATCAGCGTGCGGGCGTTCTTCGCCATGTTGTTGCCATCGGTCGGGCCGGTGCCGATGCGCAGCGCGTCGAGCACCGTCGTCATGCCGGAGGCCGCCATCTGGGCGTCGTGCGCGATCACCGCCGGAATGGGATCCCAGTACCGCTTCGGCCGCGGCTGGAAGTGCGCCTCGACCTGATCGGTGTGCACCTCGACGATGCCCGGCATCAGGAAATCGCCGCGCAGGTCCTCGCCGGTCGTCGCGACCGTGTCGGACACCTCCACGATGGCGCCGTCGGCGACCCGGACGGATCCGAAAATCACCTGGTCCTCGAGCACCACGCGCGCGTTGGTGAAGACGGTCTCGTTGCTCATACGGGGTTCTCCTGCGCGAAGGGGTGGACGGACAGGACGTGGAACGGATCGCCGGGCTCCGGCTCGACGAACAGGGCGATCGACAGCAGCGGCACGTCGATCCCAGCCACGTCCGCGAAGTGGGATGCGAGCGCAGCGTCGACCTCGGCGATCCGCTCATCCGGCACCGGATCGGTCAGCGTCAGGTGGAAGCGGAACTGGTCGAGCACGTACGGGTAGCCCCACTGCTCGAACAGCTCGCGCTCGCGCGGGCTCAGCTTCTCGGGCCTGCGCCGGCGGATCTCCTCGTCGGTCGGCGCCGCACGGAAGTCGTCGAACGCGCGCACCGCGTCCGCGGCGAGCGCATCCAGCCCCGTGTGGTCGCCGTGCGGCAGCAGCGCGCGGAAGTGGCCCACCGTCGCGGGACGAGGCGCGGCGATGGTGACGGGGCCGCGCGCGGCCGCGAAGGCATCGGCGGCGGCGCGCAACTCGGTCTCCGTGCGACCCTCCGCGAGGCGGAACGGCGCCTTGAGCGTCGCGTGGAAGCCGTAGCGGCGGGCGTCGACCGTCAGGTCGCGGAATTCCTCCCGCGCGTACCAGGCCTCGGCGGCCTCCCGCAGCCGAAGGGCCTGCGGGGCGTCGGCGGCTTCCCTGGCGCCATTTGCCTCGAACTGCCGGGAATCGGCGTCGGAAGGCGGCACTTCGGGGAAAGTGCCGCCGCCGAGTGCGCCCGGCAGGGCGTACACCGCGTATCGGGTCATGCCGCCGCTTTCGCCGGCTGGGGCGTGAACGCCCGCACGTCGACGACGGCGTCGCCGACCGCGTCGCGCACATCCGCGTCGTGGAAGATCGCCAGCATCCCGACGCCACGTGCCAGGCGCTCGCGGATCAGCCCGATCACGACCTCGCGGTTGCGCGCGTCGAGGGAGGCGGTCGGCTCGTCGAGCAGCAGCAGCGGGCGCTCGGCGATGAAGCCGCGCGCGATGTTGACGCGCTGCTGCTCGCCACCCGAGAACGTGGCGGGCGGCAGTGTCCACAGCCGCTCGGGGATGCTGAGTCGCGCGAGCAGCTCGCCGGCCCGCTCGCGCGCGGCCTCTCGGCCGGCGCCCCGCTCAACGAGCGGCTCGGCCACCACGTCGAGCGCCGGAACCCGCGG
>NZ_JAPSJA010000091.1 GCF_031178525.1 Microbacterium sp. | reverse complement strand
CGAGCGCGGGATCACAGCGACACTGCGATCCGCTTGGCACGCTGGAACGCGGTGGAGCTCCGCATGAACGTGCGACCCAGGTCGCACCCTTAGAGTCGCCGGAACGTCACAGCCCGAAGGAGCTCGCCATGCCCGTCATCGCCATCATCGGAGCCGGACCAGGGCTCGGAGCGGCCGTCGCGCGTCGCTTCGGCCGCGAGGGCTTCTCGGTCGCCCTGATCTCGCGCGACCAATCGAAGCTCGATGCCATGGTGGCGGAGCTGGACTCGGCGGGGGTGACAGCCAAGGGCTACTCAGCAGACGTGCGTATCCCCGCTGAGCTCGAGGACGCGCTCGGCCGTGCCGCAGCAGACCTCGGCGCCATCTCGATCCTGCAGTACAGCCCGCTTCCGTCTCGCGACTACCTCAAGCCAGTCCTCGAGCTGACCCCTGAACTCGCACTGGAGGCCGTGCAGTTCTCCCTGCTCGGCCTGATCCACGCCGCCCGCGCGGTGCTGCCCTCGATGCAGGAGGCGGGGGATGGCAGCATCATCCTGATCAACGGCGGGACCTCGGTGCAGGCACGCGCCGGCTTCGCGGGAACCTCCGTTGCCTTCCCGGCCGAGAGCGCGTATGGCGAGATGCTTCACGACGCCCTCGAGAACGAGGGGGTGCGGGTCAATCAGCTCGTGATCCCTGGAGCGATTCCCCGGCTTCAGCTGCCCAACGGCATCGATGATGTAGCCGACCGGATCTGGGACCTGCACACCGATGGAGGGCCCTTCCGCACCATGCTCATCCCGCTCGAGGAGGGCAGGGAGTAGGGGCAGATAGGCCCTGTCGGGGTCGTATTCAGCACCGGCACGAGACGGCGCGCTCCTAAGGCGCCGTCGGGTGTGGGCGACGATCGTGTTGTTGCTCCGTGACGGAACGCGGTGAATTTCCGCTTCAACGCGTGATGCCCGACCGAGATACGGCTTCGCCGGGAGGATTCTCGGATCCGGCCCGTGACCAAGCCGCTTCTCCCCTGGAGGGGCGGATCGCGCGAGCGGCTGGTCACGCGACGGCGCTGAGCGTAACCTGAGGCGACCGCGAGAGGAGGATCCCTATGCCCGGCCACGCCCACGATTTCGCGCCCGATGCCATCCCGGCGCCCGAGGAGTCGACCATCCCGGAGGTGGAGGAGGACGAGACGATCGCGCCTCGGCCAGAAGAGGAGATCGCGGACGTTCTGCGCGCGGAGCCGGACATCGCGGATCACGGCGGCCGCATCCGGTGACGCCCGCATCGCGGACGAGACCTCGCATCCTCGTTGGACTGGCATATGTCGTCGGCACCGCACTGCGCGGTTTCTTCTCTCTGCTCCGGCGCATCCGTCATCCTCGCCCCATCCATCCTCACGGGCTGGTGCTGACGGGGCAGGCCACCTGGATTCGTGATGCGGAACGCTCGGGAATCGACTGGGTCGACGACGTCCGGTTAGAGCCGCTTACGGTGACCGCACGGCTGTCCCGAAGCGTCGGGCTGCCCGACCACCTGCCGGACGTGCTCGGTCTCGCCTTCCGGTTCCATATCGACGATGGCCCGCACACGGATGTGCTGCTCTCGACAACCGGCATCGGCTTCCCTTCCCGGTTCTTCCTCGTGCCCCGGCGCTCGCCGACGGGCGCGACGTTCGGGACCCTCCTGCCGTACCGCTCGCCTCGGGGACCGGTTCTGATCTGCGCTCGGAGCATCCCCACGCGTGCGCTCCCTGCGGAACTCGGGGACCTCCGGCGGGCGCTCCACGAGCAGCCGTGGCGACTCCGGCTCTATCATGCGGCAGCGACCGGCAAGTGGCATCCCTTCGCGGAAGTGCTGCTTCGGCCTGCTGCCGAGCCGGACTCTGCCGAACTACGTTTCGATCCGGTGGGGCATCCGCCTCCCGGGTCCACCACCTACGCATGGGTGGGCAAAGTGCGGGGGCCGAGCTACCGAGCCGCGCAGGGCGGAGCCTGAGGAAGGCTGAGGGCGGCGCACCCCCTGCACCGCAGACCGGGAGGGGCTGGACGGCTGCAGTCCCGCACGCCGACGCCGATGACTGCTTCCGGGAGTCGAGCGTGCCGACGTTCCGTGAGAATCGGCCGGCGGAAACTCGATTGATCGGCTGCGTGACGTCGTGGAGTTCCGCTTCAACGTGTGGCCCGCAGATCTGTCGGGCCCCGCTGATCCTCGCCATCGACGGGGCCTCTTTCGAAGTGGTGGGATGACCGCGCCACCCGACAGAATCGAACCTCGATGATCGGGCGTGCGTCGCGCTGCCCGACGAGAGTGGTGGGCGAAGGGGGCGATCATGATCGAGATCCTCAACCGCCTGGTCGACGAGGTCGAACGCCGGCTGGGCGCAGAGATCGACGTCGACGCGCTCGCCGCGTCGACGGGAACGACCGGCTATCACCTGCGTCGGATGTTCTCGTCGCTGGCGGGCATGCCCGTGTCGGAGTACGTGCGTCGTCGGAGGATGACCGTCGCGGCGTCCGACCTGATCGGCGATGAAGATCTCCTGACGATCGCTGTGCGCTTCGGCTATGGATCCGTCGAGGCTTTCGGCCGCGCGTTCCGCTCGGTGCACGGAGTGAGCCATGGCGATGTTCGCCGCGATGGTGGCCCCCTTCGGACCCAACCCACCATCAGGTTCCGCCTGACCGTCGAGGGGAGCACCGCAATGGACGCCCGAATCATCGAACGACCCGCCTTTCGCCTCATCGGCCACGCCGCGCGCGTGCCGCTGATCCACGAGGGCGTCAACCCACACATCCAGCAGCACATCGCGTCGCTGCCGCCCGAAGAGCACCAGCGGCTCAAGGACCTCGGCGGAGCGGAGCCACACGGCTTGCTGCAGATCAGCGCCGATGTCGATCCGGACTACCGCGAGGGGAGCGAGCTGACCTATCTGCACGGAGTCTCGATCGAGGCTGAGACGGAAGTGCCGGCAGACCTGGACCTCCTGGAGGTGGACCCCGGCGCGTGGGTCGTGTTCCACACGTCGGGGCCGCACCCGGAGGCGCTGCAGGACGCGTACGCGGCGGCCGCCGCCGACTGGTTCCCTTCCAACCCCTGGCGGCTGCGGCCCGGGCCCTCGATCGTCGCCGTCCTCGACCACGCAGACGACTTCAGCACGGCGTCGTGCGAGCTGTGGTTCCCGATCGAGCGAAGCTGAGATGTGCGCGGCGTCCCGCGATCAGCCGGACAGGGCCCGGCCCGTGGTCTGCGTGATGGCCACCGTCACCAAACGGGTCACCGGAGGGCGGATCGGTTGCCGTGCGCCGCCGCGGCCGCGAGACCGCATTCGCGCCGCGAGACATCACCGTGCGGCGATGTCTCGCGGCGGAGGCGATGACTCGCGGTCCGTTGAGCCGGACGCGCCGCGGTCGCGGGGGAGCATCCCGGTCGTCGTCGCCCTGCGCATTGGGGTGCGACGTGAGATTCTTCCAATCCGATCCGCCGACGTCGCCGAACTCCTTGTATGCGCCGCCTTCACGGGGCGCTCCGTCCCCGGCACCGAGGACGGACTTGGAAGAGCTCGACCGGGCTCCCCAACAAGGAGAAACTCATGCTCAACAGCACCAAGCACATCACCGGCGGGCTCGCCCTGTTCGCCGTCTCCGCGCTGGCCCTGACCGGCTGCTCGATGGGATCGGGCGGCTCGGCGAACGAATCGAGCGAGTCGACGGCGCCGTCGAGCGCGCCTTCCTCGGAGGCACCCGCCGAGGAGTCGATGGACGGCACCATGGACCCCGCGGGAAACCTCGTGGGCCCCGGCTGCGCGGACTACGCCGAGCAGGTGCCGGACGGTGCCGGCTCGGTCGAGGGCATGGCTCAGGACCCGGTGGCCACGGCTGCGTCCAACAACCCGATCCTCACCACGCTCACCGCGGCGGTCAGCGGTGAGGTCAACCCCGACGTCAACCTCGTCGACACGCTCAACGGCGACGAGTTCACCGTGTTCGCCCCCGTCGACGACGCCTTCGCGGCGATCGACGCGGCCACGATGGAGACGCTCTCCACCGATGCCGACATGCTCACGTCGATCCTGACGTACCATGTCGTCCCCGGCCAGATCGCGCCCGACGAGATCGCCGGCATGCACACCACCGTGCAGGGCGGCGACCTCGAGGTGACCGGCGAAGGCGACGAGCTCATGGTCAACGACGCCATGGTCGTCTGCGGCGGCGTGCAGACCGCCAACGCGACGGTATACCTGATCGACTCCGTCCTGATGCCGCCGGCATCCTGATCCGGCGTTAGATCGCGGAAGTGATTCGGGGCGGCCGCCGGTGCAGACGCCGGCGGCCGCCCCGACTGCGGCGAAGGGGACGGACATGACGAAAGTGTCGAGGGCCGGAAGATTCTTCTGGCCTGCGCTGACCGGCGTGATCGGCGCCGGCGTGCTGCTCGCGGTGAGCGAGCTGATCGCGCTGCTCGTCGCGCGCGAGGCAAGCCCGATCCTGGCCGTCGGTTCGTTCGTCATCGACATCGTTCCGCAACCCGTCAAAGAGTTCGCGATCGCCGCCTTCGGTGCCTTCGACAAGATCGCGCTCCTTCTCGGGCTCGCCCTGGCCGTGATCGTGGCGGCGAGCCTGGCCGGACTGCTGGAGGCGCGCTGGCGGTACTCCGGGGCGGTCGTCCTCGCGATCGGGGCCGCCCTCGCGACGGCCGCCATCCTCACACGCTCCGGTGCGAGCGGACTCGCGTGGCTGCCGCCCCTCGCCGGGGCGATCGCCGGCATCGCCGTCCTGCTGATCCTGATCAAGCGCTATCGGCGCTGGGCGCAGTTGCCGGCGGATCGTTCCGCACCCCTGGACGACGCGGACGAGAAAGAAACCGACGCCGTCACCGCCCGCATGGGCCGTCGCTCCTTCTTCGCGCTCTCCCTCGTCGCGGCGGGTTCCGCCCTCGTCGTCGGCATCGGCGCACGCGTCGCCAACGTGGCGACGACGTCTGTACGCGCGATCCGCGACGCGCTGAAGCTTCCGGCTCCACGCGCGGAAGTCGCCCTCCCGGATGGCGCCGAGCTGGACATCCCGGGCCTCAGCCCGCTCATCACGCCCAACGCGGACTTCTACCGCGTCGACACCGCCCTGACGGTTCCGACGGTCGATCCCGGGACCTGGCGGCTAATCATCGACGGGATGGTCGACCGCAGGGTCGAGATCACGTTCGACCAGCTCCTCGAGATGGGCCTCGACGAGTACGTCATCACGCTCACGTGCGTCTCGAACGAGGTGGGCGGCAAGCTCGTCGGCAACGCCCGCTGGCTCGGCGTGCCTCTCCGCGACGTGCTGCGCCTCGCCGGCCCGCAGGCGAACGCCGACATGGTGCTCTCGCGCAGCGTCGACGGCTACACCGCGAGCACACCGCTGTCATCCCTGACCGACGACGGCATCGACGCGATCCTCGCCGTCGGCATGAACGGCGAGCCGCTGCCTCTCGAGCACGGCTTCCCCGTGCGGATGGTCGTGCCCGGCCTCTACGGATACGTCTCGGCCACGAAGTGGCTCACGGAGCTCAAGGTCACCACCTTCGCCGCAGACGAGGCGTACTGGACCCCGCGGGGCTACAGCGCGGAGGCGCCCATCAAGTTCTCGTCGCGCGTCGACACGCCGAGGCCTGGCAAGCGCGTGAGCGCGGGCCGGACGCCTATCGCCGGCGTGGCGTGGGCGCAGACGGTCGGGATCGAGCGCGTCGAGGTCAGCATCGACGACGGCGCGTGGCAGGCCGCGACGCTCAGCACGCCGATCAACGACGACACCTGGGTGCAGTGGCACCTCGAATGGGATGCGGAGCCGGGCACGCACTATGTCGCGGTCCGCGCCATCGACCGCCAGGGCAACCTGCAGGCCGAGGAGAAGGCGCCGATCGCGCCCGACGGGTCGAGCGGCTGGCACCGCGTCCTCATCTCCGTGGATTGACGGCGAGCGGCTGTCCGGTCGCCGGACGGGAGCCGAAACGAAGGATCGATCCTCCGAAGAGATCCTCCATTTCGGACGTTCTCGGCCGATCCGGATCGCCGGGCGGCGCGTCAGCAAGCGGCGCGTCGGGAGCCGGAGAGGTCCGGATCCGCAGCGGAATGAGCCGCATCCCGCCACATGCAGACGAGGCGTGGGCGCTCATCCCACGACGCCACCCGCGAGAAGCCGCGCGACTCGTACAGGCGGATCGCGCTCTCGCGCCAGTCCCACACGGTCAGCGTCACGGGGACGGACCCGGCAGCCGCGAGCGCCGCGTCCAGCAGCGCGGAGCCGACACCGCGGTCGCGGAAAGCGGGCGATGCCCACAGCCGCTTGACCTCGGCGGACCCGGTCCGCGGCTTGAGCACCGCGACGCCCACCACGGTGCGATCGAGCTCGGCCACGAGGATGCGGCAGTCCGAGAACGCCTCGGCGGGGTTCTCGACTTCTGCGCCGTAGCTCGCGGGCAGCTCGCCCGCGGGCGAGAGTCGGCCGCCGGCCTCGTGCGCGCGCTTCTCGATCTCGGTCTGCACGAGATACGCGCAGGGCCGCGCTGATCGCCCCGGAGTCCGCGGCGCGTGCTTCGCGCACGACGGGCAGCGGTATCGCGACGGACATGATCGGATTCTGCCACCGGCGGGCTCGGGCCCCTGGTGTGGCGTCGCGCACGCGCGGCGACATCGCGGATGATCGAGGGGGAGGGACAGCGACGGGCGTCTCCCCGGCGACAGCGACCCGCGCAGGTCGTCCGTCCGTGAGACGAGGAGAACCGGTGAACAGACGCGCGACGCTCGCCGCCCTGTTGCTGGCCGCCGCCGCGGCCTTGACGGCGTGCGCGGCCGGTGCGCCGGATCCCGTCGGACTGAGCGCGAGCGACACGGGCGCGGTCCAGCTGCCGCCGACCACCGGAGTCTTCGACTACCAGCTGGGCGAGACCGCCGACCGCGTCGACCTCGGGGAAGGTCCGGTGGAGATCGACGTCGTCGTGCGTGACGCCACCGCCGAGCCCCTCGCCGGCGCCTACAACGTCTGCTACGTCAACGGCTTCCAGACCCAGCCCGGTGAGGCCGCGTTCTGGCTGGATCGCGACGACCTGCTGCTGCGCGACGCCGCGGGTGAACCGGTGATCGATCCTGACTGGCCGGACGAGTTCATCCTCGACCCCGGCACGGCCGATCAGCGGAGGGGCATCCTCGGCGTGCTCGGTCCTGTCATCGACGGCTGCGCGGACGACGGCTTCGATGCCGTCGAGATCGACAACCTCGACACCTCGACGCGCTTCGAGCAGATCGACGTGGCCGGCGCGCATGCTCTCGCGGCCGCCTATGTCGAGCGGGCGCACGCCGCCGGGCTCGCGATCGCGCAGAAGAACGCGGCCGAGATGACGCCGCTGCTCCACGACGAGCTGGGCTTCGACTTCGCCGTCACGGAGGAGTGCGGCGCGTGGGACGAGTGCGCGGCCTACACCGACGAGTACGGCGACCACGTGCTGCAGATCGAGTACCCCGACGCGCTCGAGGAGCGAGGCGCGACGTTCGACGAGGTGTGCGACGAGCGCGAGCGCGCGCCTCTGACGATCCTGCGCGATAGGGCGCTTGTGGCGCCCCGCAGCGCGGGCTTCGTGTACGCCTCCTGCTGACCAGCGGACTGTCGAAGCTGTTGCGTCACCCGTCGATCGGCGGGAGCATGCGGCATGGGAACCCTCAGCTACACCGCGACCGTCTCGATCGACGGGTACGTCAACGACGCGACCGGCGACTTCAACTGGTCGGGGCCGAGCGACGAGGTCTTCCGGCTGCACGTCGAACGCATGGCCGCCGTCTCGACCGAGGTGCTGGGGCGCAACACGTTCGGGTTGATGCAGTACTGGGAGACCGATCCCGATGACGACTCGTGGGGCGACGACGAGCGCGAGTTCGCGCGGCGCTGGCGAGCCCTGGATCGCGTGGTCGCGTCGTCGACGCTCGCACCGGAGGACGTTCGCCCCGACCGAGGTCGGCTGATCCGCCATCTCCGCCTCGCGGATCTCCGGGACATCGTCGCGGACGCGCCCCGCGAGGTGGAGATCTTCGGGCCCACGACCGCCGGCGACGCGATCCGAGCGGGGATGGTGCGGGACTTCCGATTCTTCATCGTGCCGAAGATCGTCGGAGGCGGCCTGCGCGCGCTGCCGCAGGACGTCCGGCTCGACCTGCGCCTCGTCGAGCAGCGCACGTTCGACAACGGCACCGTGTATCTGCACTACAGGTCGCCGGAGGCCTGACGCGGCGCGGGGAGATCGTTGAGCCGGCGCCCCCCCGGGCTATCGTTCGCCTCATGGACACAGTGCGCGACGCGCCGCGATCGATGACAGCCGCAGGCGGCACGGCGCTCGGCCTCGCCGTCGTCGCCGCGCTCTCGCTCATGGCGGCGCACCTTCTGAACCGCGGCGACGCTGCGGATGAACTCGCGTCCCTCGGCTTCCTCCTCGGCTGGGCCCTGCTCGCCTGGGCGGTCGCCATCGCCGGCGTCGCCGCCGTGCAGCTCGCCCGGTCTCTGGCGCGTCGCCGCCCCGCGCGAGTGGACATCCTGCTCCTCGCCGCCACCGCCGCGGTCATCGCCGTCACGCTCGCGGCCCACCCGCCGTTCGGCAGCGGGGGCGCCTCGGCCTAGACGGGCGTCATGTGAGCCTGGGCCCCGCCCGCGCCTCCCGAACGCTCGCGATGGCCGGCGCGTGCCGGGCGGCGTCGCCGAATGGGCGGGGTCGAGCCTCGGGCGTCGCGACGGACGGTCACCGGGCCGGGTCGTCCGGCAGCCGCACGACGGCGGTGACGACGTCGCCGATGTCGATCCGCTCGGCGCGCTGCACAGCGACCTTGATCGGCAGCAGGAAGCGGCCATCCTTCGGCCACATCGCGGTGTCGAACTGGGTCTCGCCGATCGTGGCGATCACGGGGATCTGACCCCAGTACATCAAGCCGCGCGCGGCGTCCTTGATCTCCGTGAAGAGCGCCGCGGGCAGGGGAGCGAACACGAACGGCGCGGGTCCGCGCCACTCGATCAGCTCGGCCTCGAACTCCCACGCCACGCGTTCACCACTTCTCGAAGAACGCCTGCAGCAGCGGCCCGGCCGTCGTGGCGCCGGACTCACCCGTCTCGACGAACACCGCGACAGCGAGGTCACCGTGTGTGCCGATCATCCAGCTGTGCTTCGGGTACGAGCCGTCGTCGCCCGCCTCGCCGTACTCGGCCGTGCCGGTCTTCGCTCCCACCGGATCGCCGGGGAGGCCGCCGAGGAACGTGGCCGAGCCCTCTGTCACGACCGCGCGCATGAGCTCCCGGAGCGCGGCCGTCTCCGCGTCGGTGAGCGGCTGCGCCGGATCCGCCTCGCCGGGTCGGTCCGCGACGAGGTGGGGCACGACCGTGCCGCCGGCCTGGATCGACGCGGCGACCGTGGCCATGCCGAGCGGCGAGGCCGTGACGCGGCCCTGTCCGATGAGGTCGGCGGCCCGCTCGGTCTCGCTCTCCGG